>NZ_CAAAFT010000428.1:32339-34511 GCF_900634765.1 Candidatus Protofrankia californiensis
GCCCTCGCCGGCGCCGACGTGGGCAAGCGGCAGGGTGGACGGGCCCAGCAGCCGGTCGGCCTCGTCGATCCGGCCGTAGGACGCCTGGACCTCCACGTCGGCCAAGTCCAGGCCACCGAGTTCGACCGTGGCCCGTACCACCAGGGACTGGCCCACCTGAGGAGTGTCACCGAGACCGGCCGAGTCGACGTTGACCACCCGGACACCGGGCCAGGCCGCCCGGACCCGATCCTTCCACGCCGCCAGGTCCCGGGCCCCGCGCGCGGTGTCCGCCGAGGCTGTCCGCGCCGAGGCGCAGGCGGGGATGTAGTAGCGCTCGACGTACTCGCGCACCATCCGGGTGGCGAGCACCTGCGGCCCAAGGGTTGACAGGGTGTGCTTGACCATCGACGTCCAGTGGCGTGGGGGCGCACCCGCACCGGCGACGTCGTAGAAGCGCGTGGTGACCGTGTTCTCCAGCAGGTCGTACAGGGCGGCCGACTCGAGGTCGTCGCGACGGTCGGGGTCCTCCACACCGTCCGCGGTGGGGATCGCCCAGCCGTTCTGGCCGTCGAACATCTCGTCCCACCAGCCGTCCCGGATGGACAGGTTGAGACAGCCGTTGAGCGCGGCCTTCATCCCCGACGTGCCGCACGCCTCCAGCGGGCGCAGCGGGTTGTTCAGCCACACGTCCGATCCGGAGTAGAGGAAGCGCGCCATGCCGATGTCGTAGTCCGGTAGGAAGACGATGCGGTGGCGGACCTCGGGGGCGTCGGAGAACTGCACGATCTGCTGGACGAGCTGCTTGCCGCCGTCGTCGGCCGGGTGCGCCTTGCCGGCGATGACCATCTGAATCGGACGCTGGGGGTGCAGCAGCAGCCGGGTCAGCCGTTCGGGGTCACGCAGCATCAGGGTAAGCCGCTTGTAGGAGGGAACCCGGCGGGCGAACCCGATCGTGAGGATGCCCGGGTCGAACACGCCGTCGACCCAGTCCAGCTCACCGGGAGCGGCACCGCGCTGCAGCCAGGACGCCCGCAGCCGGCGGCGGACCTCGGCCACAAGGCGTTCACGCAGCTCGCGGCGGGTCGACCAGATCGCCTCGTCGGACACTCGGGCGATCTTCGTGAACCCCTCGCCCCCGTCGTCGAGGGGGGACGGACCGAGCTCCCGGTCAGCCAGTTCGATCACGTTCCGGGACACCCAGGTCGCCGCATGAACACCGTTCGTGACCGATCCGATCGCGACCTCCTCCGGGTCGAACCCCGACCACAGACCCGCGAACATCTCGCGGCTGACGATCCCGTGGAGCTTGCTGACCCCGTTGGACCGCTGGGCCAGCCGAAGACCCATATGAGCCATGTTGAAGACGTTCGGGTCGGACTCGGCGCCGAGTTCCAGCACCCGCTCGACGGGCACGCCGGGCCAGACGTTGTCCGCGCCGAAGTGCCGGGCCACCAGATCCCTGGGAAACCGGTCGATCCCGGCCGGTACCGGGGTGTGGGTGGTGAACAGCGTCCCGGCCCGGGTCGCCTCCAACGCCTCGTCGAAGCTCAGGCCGGTAGCTGTCAGCTCCCGGATGCGCTCCAGACCGAGGAAACCGGCGTGGCCCTCGTTGGTGTGGAACACCTCCGGCGCCGGGGCGCCGGAAACCGCCGAGTAGGCACGCAGCGCCCGGACCCCGCCGATACCCAGCAGCATCTCCTGCAGCAGGCGATGGTCCGTGCCACCGCCGTAGAGCCGGTCGGTCACGCCCCGCTCGGCCGGCTGGTTGTCCTCGACGTCGGAGTCGAGCAGGAGCAGCGACACCCGCCCGACCTGCGCCTTCCAGATCTGTGCGTGCAGGGTGTGCCCGTCGGGAAGCCCGAGGGTGATCTTCACGGGCTCGCCGGAGGCGTCGGTGAGCTGGGTCAGCGGCAGACCGTGCGGGTCGATGCCGGGGTAGCGTTCCTGCTGCCAGCCGTCGCGGGACAGCGACTGGACGAAGTAGCCGGCCCGGTAGAGCAGTCCCACCCCCACGATCGGCACACCCAGGTCACTGGCGGTCTTGAGATGATCGCCGGCGAGGATGCCGAGCCCGCCGGAGTACTGCGGCAGCACCTCGGTGATGCCGAACTCCGGCGAGAAGTAGGCGATCGCGCGCGGGCCGTCGGACAGCGACTGGTACCAGCGTGGCGCGGTCAGATATTCGTGCAG
>NZ_CAAAFT010000428.1:34536-46163 GCF_900634765.1 Candidatus Protofrankia californiensis
CACCGGATCCCCCTTGCAGGTGCGCCACAGCTCGGGATCGACGGACTCGAAGAGATCCAGCGTCTCCGGGTGCCACGACCAGCGAAGATTGAGGACAAGCTCGCCGAGCGGGTGAAGCTGCTCGGGAAGCTGCGCGCGGACGGTGAAGCGTCGAAGGGCTCTCACGAAATGGTCAGCCTAGACAGCTCGAACGGGCCCTTCCCACCCGGGGGCTTGGGATCGCAGGACAGCGATCCGGCCGGGACCCGGCCTCAACGATCATCGAACCGTCATTCGTCCGGGCCGGATTCGGCGATCTTGTGTGCCAGAACAGCCATCACGCTCGGATCCCGCAGCGTCGTGACGTCACCGAGCGCACGCCCCTCGGCGATGTCACGCAGCAACCGCCTCATGATTTTCCCGGACCGTGTCTTGGGCAGATCGTCCGCCCAGATCACCCGCTTGGGACGGGCGAGCTTGCCGATTCGCGTGGCAACGTGCTCGCGCAGCTCGGCGACCGTGGCGTCGTCACCGACACGGTCCCCGGTAAGCGTCACAAAGGCCACGATGGCCTGGCCGGTCTGCTCGTCGGACTGGGCGACGACCGCCGCCTCCGCTACCGCCTCGTGCGCGACGATCGCCGACTCGACCTCGGCGGTCGACAGGCGGTGCCCCGACACGTTGATCACGTCGTCGATCCGGCCGATGATCCAGAAGTAGCCGTCGGCGTCCAGTCTGGCGGCGTCACCGACGACGTACACGTTCGGACCGAACCGGGAGAAGTACGTCTGCACGAACCGCTCGTCGTCCCGGTAGAGGGTGCGCAGCATGGACGGCCACGGCTTGGTGATCACCAGGATGCCGGTGCCCTCGGTGAGGGGCTCTCCGTCCTCGGACACCAGCGCGGGGAAGATCCCCGGCAGTGGGGTGGTGGCCGAACCCGGCTTGGTCGACGTCACGCCCGGCACCGGCGAGATCATGATCGCACCGGTCTCGGTCTGCCACCAGGTATCGACGATGGGGCAGCGGCCACCGCCGATGACCTTGTGATACCACAGCCACGCCTTGGGATTGATCGGTTCACCCACCGTGCCGAGCAGCCGCAGCGAGGACAGATCATGCCGGCCCGGGTATTGCGGCCCCCACTTGATGCAGGTGCGGATGGCGGTCGGAGCGGTGTAGAAAATCGTGACCTTGAACTCTTCGACGATCTTCCACCAGATGTCCCGGTCGGGATAGTCCGGGGCACCTTCGAACATCACGCTGGTCGCGCCATTGGAAAGCGGCCCGTAGACGATGTAGGAGTGGCCGGTGATCCAGCCGACGTCCGCCGAACACCAGTAGACGTCGGACGAAGGATCAAGGTCGAAGACCAGCCGATGGGTGTACGTCGCCCCGGTCAGGTACCCCCCGGTGGTGTGCAGGATGCCCTTGGGCTTGGCCGTGGAACCGGAGCTGTACAGGATGAACAGCGGATGCTCGGCGTCCAGCGGCTCGGGCGGGCACACCGGGTCGGCCTGCTCGCACAGTTCGTGGTACCAGACGTCCCGGCCTTCCAACATCGGCGCCGCAACCCCGGTGGACCGGACCACCACGATGCGCTCAAGGGTCTTCAGATCGCCCAGTTCCGCGTCCACGGCCTCCTTGACCGCGGCGGTGCGGCCCTTGCGCCGGGCGCCGTCCACAGTGATCAGCACCTTGGCGTCGGAGACCTCCATCCGCTCCCGCACGGCGGACGGGGCGAAGCCACCGAAGACGACGTTGTGCACCGCGCCGATCCGGGCGCAGGCCAGCATGGCCACCGCGACCTCGGGAATCATCGGAAGGAAGATCCCCACGACGTCGCCCTTGCCGACCCCCAGCCCCTTGAGCCCGTTGGCCAGCCGCTGCGTCTCGGCCAGCAGATCGGAGTAGGTCAGCGAGCGGCGCTCGCCTTCCTCGCCGACCCAGTGAAAGGCCACCTTGTCCCCGCGGCCCGCGGCCACATGCCGGTCCAGGCAGTTCGCCGAGACATTGAGCCGACCATCGGTGAACCAGCGGAAAAACGGCGGGTTCTCGTCGTCCAGCACGGTCGTGAACGGCGTGTCCCAGTCCAGCAGGGTACGGGCCTTCTCCGCCCAGAAAGCCACCGGATCGGCGGCCGCCGAAGCGGCGTCGGAGGCGTGGAACCAGCGGGGGACGAAATCGGCCGGCGGATCGAACCGGTCCACCGCCAGCATCCGCTCAAGCTCGTGTTCCAGGCCGACGTCATCGGTACCGGCAATGTCCGTACCGGCAATGCCTGTACCGGCAGCGTCGAGACCAGTGCCGTCCGCCGTGCTGGTCACATGCCCTCCTAATGATCCAGGGGCGGTGTCCGGCAGCGCGGAAAGAACATGATCGCGCCGCCTTTGCCCCTCCAGGACCGATGCCATCTCGTCCGCATGGGTGTATCACGAAGTGCAGGCCACATACAGCGTTCAGTGTCCCGGCACTTTCCGGATGGCAGGCCTACCCGCTACCCGGCGTGAACCGGCACCCCGTCGGTGGGTACCTCGTCCCTGCCGGCCCGGAGCAGGACGACGATCACTACAAATGCAACGAAAAGTATTATCGCGCTCCAGGCGAACGCGGTCGTGTAGCCGGAGATCAACGCCTGGGCCTGGCTGGCCGGGCCGGCGTCGTGATCGGCGACGTAACTCGTCACCGCGGTGGCGAAAACCGTGTTGAGCAGCGCCGTACCCAGCGATCCACCAACCTGCTGGGTGGTGTTGACCAGGGCGCTGGCAACACCTGCGTCGTGGGACTCGACACCGATCAGCGCGGTGCTCGCCAGCGGGACGAACACCAGCCCCATCCCGACACTCATGAGCACCTCGGCGGGCAGGACGTGGCTGGCATAACCGGTGTCGAGCCCGATCCGGATCAGCAGGAGCATGCCGCCTGTGGTCAACAGGCTTCCGGCAGCCATCAGGATCTTCGGACCGGTGCGTGGCAGGAGCTGGCTGGCGGCCCCGGCCGACACGATGATGCCGGCGCTGAAGGGCAGGAAGGCGAATCCCGTCCGCAGTGCGCTGTACCCGAGGCTGGTCTGGAAGTAATAGGTGAGGAACAGGAACATGGCGAACAGGCCGGCGCCGATGAGCAGTGACGACAGGTAGGAGGCACCGCGGTTGCGTTCCAGGGGGACGCGTAGCGGGAGCAGCGGCGCCGCACTGCGGATCTCGATGACGACGAATGCGACGAGCAGTGCCACGGCGGCCGCGAGGAGCCCGAGCGTGACACTCGCGCTCCAGCCGTCCTCCGCGGCCTTGGTGAAACCGTAGACCAGCAGGACGAGTCCGGCGGTGACGGCGACCACGCCCGGGACGTCGTAGCTGGTGTGTCCCGCTGCCCTGCTCTCCCGCACGATCGGCAGGGCCGCCGCGGCGGCGATCAGTGCGATCGGGACGTTGACCAGCAGGCACCAGCGCCAGGAAGCGAATTCCGTGAGCAGACCGCCGACGATGAGCCCGATCGCGGCGCCACCGCCGGAGATCGCACCGTAGACGCCGAACGCGCGGGCGCGCTCCTTGCTCTCGGTGAACGTCACCGCGAGCAGGGAGAGCGAAGCCGGCGCGAGAACCGCCCCGAACGCTCCCTGCAACGCACGGGCGGCGAACAGAAGGCCGGCGTTGGGCGCGACACCGCCGAGCGCGGAGGCCGCGGCAAAGCCCAGCAGACCGCCCACAAAGGCGCGCTTGCGCCCGGCGAAGTCGGCGATCCGGCCGCCGAGCAGCAACAGTCCGCCGAACGCCAGCGTGTACGCGGTGATGACCCACTGCCGGTCGGCCGTGGAGATGTGCAGGTCGGTCTGGGCATGCGGTAAGGCGATGTTCACGATGGACGCGTCGAGCACAACCATCAGCTGCGCGACGGCAACGATGCCAAGCGCGAGCCAACGGCGGGGATCAGGCTCCTGCGACTGCGCGTCGACGCCGTGCGGCACATGGTCGGTAGTCGTTGTCACGGCTGCTCCTTGACCGGCCAGGCCGGAATACGGGGAGGACGTCATGCCTCGGGACATACGGCGGCGCGGGACGCGACAGGGACAGCGGCGTCGGCCGGAAGGCCGAAGGCGGCGCGATGATGTTTCCTTCGCACTGCCGGAGGTCGAAACCTCCGGTATAGGTTAAAAAAAGATCGATCATGTTCCTGTCACGCCGCCGGAGCATCGGAGATGCCAGGGAGCATCAGCATGCCGATGTCATCAGTGGCAGCAGGATGTCGTCGACCATGTGTTGGATGAATGCGTCGTCCAGGGCTTCGCCGGTGACCAGCAGCCGGGAGAAGACCATCGCGGGAACCAGCTCGTTGAAGACGTCGGCGGCCGTCGGCGAGCACGGTTCGCCCCGGTCGAAGGCCCGTTGCACGATGAGAGCGGCGATGTCGCGCCTATCCTCGATCATCTGGACCCGCAGTGCCGCCGCCAGGGCCACGGACTCGCGCATGGCCAGTACGACGCCGGCCATCAGGGCGGCACCGCCCTCGGACAGGCGCTTGACCTTCTGGCGGATGATGTCGACCAGGTCGCCGCGCAGATTCCCGGTATCCACGCAAACGATGTCGTCGACCGCCTGGCGACGGATCGCCTCGACGACGAGTTCGTCCTTGCCCGCCCACCGCCGGTAGATCGTCGCTTTGCTCGCCCGTGCCCGGGCCGCCACGGCAACCATGCTCATGCGCTCGTAACCGACCTCGGTGAGCAGTTCGAGAGCCGCGCGCAGAATGGCCTGCTCACGTGCGTCATCCCGAGGGCGCCCCCGCACGGCGCCGCCCAGGGACGTCGAAACCATCAAAGTCGTGGCCTCCCTCCCGCCGCCGACCATCTTCCAAAACGGTACCGTACTGTACCCGAATTACACCAAGAGCGACCGACGACAACGAGGCGGAGCATGTGCCCGGACAGCCCGGAAGCCGATCCGGGAGCTATTGCTCCGCCGGGCCTCCCGGACCGGCTTCCGGACCTCGAGCGCGAGAAAAACGTGATCGCGCCGCCTTTGACCCGCTGAAGCTCACATACCGGGGCAATGCCTCGCGGCGGAGAGTTCACCTGCGATGATCTCCAGAAGCTCCTGTCCCCCGTGCAGACCCGAAGCACTGGTGACCCGCAGGTTGGGGTTCGTCCAACGATGATCGTCCAACTCGCCATGGGCGGGGCGGACGGCAAGGTCCGCGCCGGCGAGCATGCCCGCGTCCAGCAGCGAATCCCCGGCGGCGGCAAGCCGCGCGTGCCCGGTCCGGCGCATCACCTCGGCCACTGCCGCCTCCTTGGTCAGCACGGCCGGTACCAGGTAGACCTTGCGCCCCTGGACGGACAGGGTCCACCCGTCGGCTGCCAGGCCCGCCGCGAGGCCGGACAGGTCGGGGATGCCGGCACGTTCGTAGGCGACGAGGTAGACGAAGAGGTCGTCGGCGACACGGCTCACCCGGACCCATCCGTCGGCCGCGAGACGCTGCGCTGCGGCCCGCACGTCAGCGAGCGGGCAGGCATGCGCGGCGATCCGGCCCCGGACTGCGGCCACCCAGTCCTCGTCCGGCCGGCCGTCGACCAGCAGATGACCGCCGTTGGTCGTGATCGCATACTGGGGGCACACACCGAGATCGACCCGTTCGTATTGTGCCCGGGTACGGGTGGTAACCGGGACGAGGGTCGCTGTCGCATGCAGCTTCGCGATCAGCTCGGCAGCCCCGGTGGTGCAGAACGCGGCGGGTTCGCCGTCGATGCGCTCCACCGTGACCAGGTCGGGTTCGTCAGCGCCGGACGGGAGCCGGAAGGAGCGCCTGCTGTAGATCAGCGTCTGGTCGAGGTCACAGGCGACGACCCAGCGCGGACCCGGCAGGGCTGCGGCCGGGGATGGCAGGGACGTCCACGCGTTGATGCCCCGACTGTATGCCAGGGGCGGGCCGACATGCCACGCAATCGCATGGGTTGTCCGTGTACAGGCACCGGACGGTTCCGGCAACGGCGCCTGGCTGTCCACACCCGGCCCGGGTGGGCAGCGGTTGTCCACAGATCGCCGCGTGCTGTTTCACCCGACCGGGCGCGCCTGCAAAGCTCACAGGCATGGCCCCGGACCCCGGCCAGTACTCCTGGCAGAAGACCGCTGACAGCCAGTGCGGCGTTATCGCCGTCCGCACCGCCCTCGCCGCCGGCATGAGCCGCTCAACAATTCGATGGCGGCTGAAAACCGGGCGATGGCAGCTTCCCATGCCGGGTGCGCTCGTGACCCACCCGGAACCACCCACCCGCATCCAGCTCCTGTGGTGCGCGGTCGAATCCATCGGACCGCATGCCGTTCTCGGCGGTGCCTCCGCGGCTGCCATGGGGGGCCTGCGTGGATTTGACGACGAACGCATCACCGTTGTCGTGCCCGCCGGACGACAACCTGGCCCACGGCCGGGTGTTGTCATTCACCACAGCACCCGTCTGGACTCCAGCGACATATATCCACATCTGCGTCCACCCCGGACCCGGCTCGCTCGATCCGTTGTGGACATGGCCAACTGGGCGCAGCGGCCAGAAGCCGTGTACGACGTCGTCGTTGCCGCCGTCCAGCAGCGTCTGGTCACGGTCAGCGAGTTACGCACTACCATCAGCGCCCGCGGACCGATCCGACGGAAAAATATGATCATGGAGATACTGGGCGACCTGGAAATACCGGACAACCTGGAATCGACGGACCGGCCCGTGCCCACCGCTGCTCACCGTGACAGCGCGCCTCATCACGACGGCACGTTGAACAACGCGCGGTCGGATGCGCCGTCGAGCGGTTTGATGATCCCGACACATGAGTACGGCAGATCAGCCCTTTCCTCGACGGGTACTCCCTTGGCCTCGCACAGTGACAGGACATGAGACAGCTCCGCCAGCCGGTCGGGTGCAACAACGACCTTCCAAGGCACCCGCCGCAACAGCACCCTGGTGGTCTCGCCGACCCCGGGCTTGACCAGACCTATGTTGCCGATCCCGTACTCCCTCGCCAACGTCTCGACCGCCTGCCACCCGGCCCAGGTCGGGGTACGGTCCTCCGTCCGCGAGATGCCGTCCGCGACCGCGCCCGACGCGGCGGAAAATGCCTCGACAACGGTTTCGACATAACGACGGGAATAGTCTCGATCAGCAAGATGCCGGTAGTACTTCGCCCCATGGAAGTCGGCCGGGCCGATCAGCGACCGGTTCAGCACGGTCCGACTCACCAGACCGCTGACCGTGGAGTTCAGACAGCTGTGCGGGATCAGGAAGTCATCCCGCGTCCCGTACAGGGGCGTGCAGTGGCCCGGGTCGGATATGACCGCCATGGACGCGTCCACCCCGAGGCCGTGGGAAGCGGCTTCGAGCACCTTGAGAATGGCGCCCTTACCCGTCCAGCCGTCGACGAACTGCAGCGTCCGCCGGTCGTGACGGGCAAGAATCCAGCGCATCGCGTTCTCGTCGAGCCCCCGGTCCTTGATGATGGAGACCGAGTAGTGCGGCAGGTCGAGTCCGTACCTCCAGCGGGCCCAGCGCCGCATGAGGATGCCGGCGGGCGTGCCGGCTCGCGCGAGCGACACGATGACCGGCTTCTGTCTGGTCGCGAGCACAAGCTCGGTGGCTATGCCGACCGCGGTGGCAACCCGTACCGCCGAGCGGGCAAGAGCGTTCTCGAACAGTGCGAGATAGGCCTCCGACGGTTCGTACTCGACCGGCAGGTCCTCGGAGTAGTGGCGGCCCTTGGAAAAATCCTCCTCACGGTCCTCGGTGGGGCGTTCCAACGGGATGTCGCTGAGATCCTTCAGCAGAAAGGTGACGTCCGCCGGGTCGTAGGAACCCGAACCCACCGTTCCCGGAATGATCGGTGTCACCGCACTCCCGCTCACCGCGCACCCCCGGTAAGGCCGATCGGCGGGGTCAGCGGACGTCCGGCCGGCCCTCGCGTCGGGATCGTGACCACCGTGACCGGCGCACATCGGCGCAGCACCCCGACCATCCCCGACACGTCGACCACCCCCGACACGTTCACGCCGGCCACCCCGGTGGCGGCCCGGCCGTTCGCGGCCGAGTCGACCACCACGACGATGTCGTCGTACAGGCCGGGCCGGACGTTGTAGACATGGCTGACCCGGCCGGGATCGTCAGGCGCCGGAAAGGTCCACGCACAGCGGATCGCGTAGCCCTCAGCGTCGATCGGGTGGACCGGCGAACGGGTCGTCGAGTGGTAGACGACCTCGCCGGAGACGATCTCGTCGAGTGCGTCACCGATACGCAACGGTGCGTACATCAGTTCCTCGGTGCCGAGCACGAGAATGCGACCCGATGGCTCGTTCAACACCGCAGCCACATCCTTGGCGACCAGCGGCGCCACCTCGTCGAGCAAGGTCCGGTCCGATTGTGACCAGCCATGACGGGCGCCGTCCGGCAGCTCCTCAGGCCACTTGGATGTCACGTAACGTACCGAATTGAGCTCTGTAGGCGACTGCGTCGAACTACCGTCAGCGCCGCCGCCGTACCGGGCCCTCACCCGCTCGGCGCGCACGGTCACGTCGTCCGGGATCACCAGCTCCCCGGACAGCAGCGACACCACCCGCACGGGCACGCCGAGACGGTCCTCGAGCTCGTCGAAGGCACGGCGGGACGCCGCCGGCCGGGCATCGAAAAGCGTGGCCACCGTGTACGACGGCCGGGCCGCGAAAGCGTGCAGCGCGCGGATCGTGCCCAGAGCGGTCCGGCCGGTGGACAGCTCGTCGTCGACGAGCACCAGCGGTCGGGGTGCCCGCACCAGCTCGGGATCGCGCGGCATCAACCAGTGGAACGTGGCATGCGAATGCGCCTCGTCGAAGTCCAGCAACGTGGTTGCGCCGGGGACGATCCGGCGTGTGGTGTGCAGGTAGTCGCAGCCGGCGAGGCCGTCGGCCACACTGTGCCCGAGTGATGTGGCGGTCTCGCAGTAGCCGAGCACCAACGGTGCCGACGCCGCGGGATCACCCCCGAACGTCTGCCAGCTGGCGCGGACCTGCGCGGCCAGCAGGTGACCGGCCGCGAGCGACTCCGCCGGACGTACCGGCAGATGCTTGCCGAGAACGCGGCTGACCAGCAGGTGGGCCCGCCTCGGGTTGCGTCGCAACGCAAGGCCCACCAACGCGTCCAGACCCTTGCCGACCACGTCGGTCCGGACACGAACGTCAAGCCCCAGCTCGTTCCAGAGCCACCCCGGACCGCTCGACGACGCTGCGACAGCATCCACCAGGCTCACACGACCTCCGCCCTGCCAGGGTTTACCAACGTTGCCACTCGTCCAACAGGCCCTGTCCGGGCTCGGTCCGTCACAGGGCGCCGGTCGCCGCCAGAACGTCGACGAACGTATGCCCCTCACGCAGGACACCGAAGGCCCGAGCCCTCCGCAACACACCTTCGGCCCAGGTCCGATGGGGCCGCAGCTCGTTCATCTTGTTCGCGTAGTGGCTCGGGCGCACTCCGCCGACATTGTCCGCGAGAATCGTCATCGCGTCCGTGTACTCCTCATGAGTGGCTACATGCAGAGCGTGTACGGCAGGAACGTGACTGGGGTGGATCACTGTTTTGCCGAGTAACCCGTTGGCCTTGTCGAGCACGACTTCGCGGATAAGCCGGTCGAGATCGGCGGAGACAAGCCGTGACCGCATCCGCGCGCCGTCCGCACTGTCGTCGACGAGGTCCGCCTCCTCGAACGGCGTGACCCGCAGGGAGCTGACAAAAAGCCGCTCCGGCTGCGCGAAATATTCCCAGACCGGCCCGCTCACCACGTGCTCCCCACCGCGGCCACACACGTTGACGATGTCGGCGATACAGTCCCGCACCACCGCGATGTCATAGATGGTCAGGTCGCGGTCACGGCGCAGTCCGAACAGACCACAGAGATCAGTTGCGCCGATACGCACGGCAAGCACGATGTCGCCGTGCTTGTCGACAAGGTCGCGCACTCCGAGCAGCGTCTGCACCCGGGTCTCGCGAAAGATGACCTGAGGGCTTTCCAGCACGGGCATTGCCCACAGCAGCCGGCCGAGCCGGTCGGAGGCCCGCACGACCGCGGCCAGCGCCGCCACTCCACCCTCGGGATCGAACTTGGGCAGCACGAAACCGCCGAGCATCGCCGACGAGCTGGCGTCAAGCTGCGCGGTGACGCGCGATATCTGATCGGTGTCGCGAACCCGGACGAACAGTAGCGGCGGTCCGCCCGCGGTGGCCGGCGGATTCTCACCCAGATCACGCAGTGCGGCAACGATGTTCGCCTCGGCCGCGGGGACCTCATGGTCGGCGATGGCGTCCTCGAGGCAGAGCACCATCGACGTCACCCCGGCGGACACCTGGCGGCGGACGTCCGCGGCAAGCGTCGGGCGGGTGCCCGGAGCGTAAAGGGTCGCCCCGAGCGCCGTTGCCACCAGCCGGCGGTCCGCGGCCGGCAGGATCTCCTCGGGCAAGCGGTGAAACAGCGCGTCCGCCCGGTCCGCGGCCAGAAAACCGAAGTGACGCACCGGTCGAACCCCCTGTCGTCGGACCGTTCGGTGATCGGGGCAGTCGCACGTCGTCATTTGCGAGGTGCCAGGCTGGCCAGAACCTACCTCTACGACCGGTGGTTCCGAAATCCCGCATGCTGCTGTCATCAGCCGGACAACCGATATTCACATACCCGCAGCAGCGGCAACCGAGATCGTGACCGGCCGGGCGGGGCGGAGCCGGCGACTGCCCGGCGGAGGGCGTCAGAGCAGGTCGAACAGCCGCTTGCACTCAAGCCCCGCTCATACTCAGCCCCGCGTACACTCCGCCGCCGACCCCGGACTCCGAGCACCATATATGATCTCCGAATACACATTGCCCGGCAGCGCGTCACGCAATCCATTCGGGATGACACGTTATTCAACGTGTAATAGCGAGGTGTGTATGCGTAAGAGTAGAGCGGACGGGTTCAGCGAACCACCAAGGCGTCGTCCGGAGGATGCTGCAGTACGACCCCCATCCCGTCCGACCCCGGAAACAGCCGTACCCCCCACGGAAGCTGCGCACCGTCCAGAGAGACCTCCATCGTGTGCTCACTGTGTTCACGCGCCGGCGCGTGAGCGGACATCCGGGCCAGTACCTGCCCGTCTCCTCGCGCCTGCGGTGGGGTCGTCCCGGATCGCGCGATCAGCACCAGCTCGGACGGCACACCGTCCGCTCGGACCTGTACACGCAGTGTACGGCGGCGCCAGCCGGCTCGGGCCACGGTGTAACTGACCGTTGTCTGCTGCTCCTGTGTCTGCGGGTCCTGTGTCTGCGGGTCCTGCCGGATCGGCGGGTCCGCCCCGGTCGGCTGGTCCTGGCGGATCGGCAGGTCCGCCCGTGGACGCGCTGCAACCGTCACCGTGGTCCGCGACCCGCTTGTACGCGCGGGAACGCCGTCCACGTCATGGAACTCGACATAGATCTGATAACAGTAGGTGACACCTGGCTGGACAGCGGAGTCGACGTACTGACCCGCGTTCGCCCTGATCCGACGCATCGGAAGCCGTACCGGCGACGATTCGTCCACGGTCCGCTCGATCGTGACCGCGTCCACCGGGCCGTCCAGGCGCCATGACAGTTTCACCGCGTCGCCGATCTGCTCCGCACGCAGATCGGCGACGTCCCGCATGAC
>NZ_CAAAFT010000428.1:46285-47119 GCF_900634765.1 Candidatus Protofrankia californiensis
GACAGTTTCACCGCGTCGCCGATCTGCTCCGCACGCAGATCGGCGACGTCCCGCATGACCACAAGTCCAGGTGTGCGTACCGGTACCGACCTCCGGCTGCCCACGATCGCGGTCACCTCATGCCGGACCATCACCCCGGCCGGAACCCCGGCATCGGAGAGCTCCGTGGACAGGGTGGTGCCCAGGCTGCGTTCCAGCGCAGCTGTCCCGGGCGGGCCGCCGGCCTCCCCGAGCAGGCGGACCACCCGGTAGGACACCGGACCGGCGTTGGAAGGGAATGCCCGCCACCGCAGGACCACCGCACCGTCCTGTTCGGTCGCGGTCAGGTCCCCGGGCGGTGCGAGGGGCACCGCGGCCAGCGCCGCCAGCGCCTCGCAGCTGTCGGCAGCCGTCGCGAGCACCGCGGCCAAGGCGTTTTCCTGGTCGGCCGCGGGCAGCGCCCGAGCCGCGGCGACCCGGCGGCGGATGACCTCCTGATGGGCGACGAGCTCGGCAAGCACATCCTCGGCTGCGCGTCCGTCCGGGCCGGGCACGTCGCGGGCCTGAGCCACGAGCCAGCGCGCCCCGTCCGTGGCGGCATCCGCGCGCCGGGCTTCGCGGTCCTCCACCAGTGCCCGCCACCCGGCGTCTGCGGCAGCCAGCGCCGCCTCCACCCGTGCGCTGAGTTCTTCGGCCGCCCACGCGACGGAGCCACCGAGCACCGCCAGCACCGGACGGGCAGCGGCCAGCAGTTCGCCGGCGTGCCGGGGACGGCCATCGTCCAACGCCCGCCGGATGGCGGACACAGCGTCAGCGGCCTCCCGCGCCTGACGCAGGCTCTGCCCGCACGACCGG
>NZ_CAAAFT010000428.1:47172-48035 GCF_900634765.1 Candidatus Protofrankia californiensis
CAGGCCACCGCGGCGGCCTCGGTCTTCCGCCCGCACGAGGGGCACGCCGTGTACAGCTCGGTGTCGCAGTAACGACAGATACGCGAGCCGTCCACCGGTTCCGGACGGCAGCATTGCGCGCACACCACGTAGTCGAGAAAGACGCCGGTCGTCACGGCCGCGCCCAGCTCCCGGGCGACGCCGAGCAACAGGGTCTTGGCCTGCACCGCGGACAGGCCCGACCCGGTTGCGAGGACCTCCCGCACCAGCCCCTCGAACACGGCCGGTCCCAGTTCACCGTCGAGAACGACGTGTTCCTCGACCCGCCCCCGGATCTCCTCCCGGGCGTCCGCGACCAGTCCGGCGGTGTAGGCGGCCGGATCCCCGTCCAGCAGCCTGGTGCGTACCTGCGCGAGCAGATCCGCGATCACCGTCTTCTCACGGTCATGCGGACGCCGCTGGTTGCGCTCCAGCGCAACCTCGTAGGCGGCCTGGATCCGTTCCGACGGCGAGTCGGCCGGGACACCCAGCAGCGCCCACAGGGAGGCGGTACCGACCCGGTCTCCCTCACGTAGCTGCCGCAGCTCGATCAGGCGGTCACGGATCTGGTGCCGTACCCCCGCGGCGAGCGGTTCGACCCCGTCACCCGAGCCGTCCTCGATCACCTGCTCACGGGCGAGAAGCGCGTCGAACTGCTCGGCAGTCACCCCGTCGGCCGACGCCAGCCGGCGAAGCCCGGCCACCCGGGAACGCGGCACCCCACCGAAACGCCCACGCACGGTCGCGAGATTGCGGGCCACCTTCGCCAGCCGTTCGGCGTCCCCGGTGCGGCGGGCCGCCAGCACCCGTGCCCGGACCTCGTCGCGGGTGGCGGTGTCCAGCAG
>NZ_CAAAFT010000428.1:48170-50257 GCF_900634765.1 Candidatus Protofrankia californiensis
TCGTCGCGGGTGGCGGTGTCCAGCAGCGGCACCTCCCACTCGGCCCGCCGCCGCACCAACGTCGCGGCAAGCGAGGCGTACCGGGTCGCGTTCCGCTGCCGTTGCAGGAAGGCCATGACGCCGGCCAGCTGCTCGCGCACCTGCGCGTCGGTGTAGACGGCATCCGGGTCCAGGGCCGCGACGAAAAACGGGTCGTCGAGATCGAGCGAAGACCGGCGGTGCAGCTCCGCCAGCACACGCTGGCGGTAACCGCTGCCGTCGAACGCCGCGCTCACCGCCCCACCTTCGTCCCGTCCCTGCCGCAGGGCAGGTGAAACCCGTGCCTGTGACACCCGTGCCTGTCCTGGATACCGACCCGGAACGTTCACCATATGTACTGGACGGGGTTATGCACTGGACAGGGTCCGGCGTGCTCGCTGCGGGTAGTGTTCCGCAAGCTGTCCGGCCGGTTCGTGCCCGGCGTCGCCCGCCGGTCGAACACCGGACCCTCGGGCCCGGGTGCCAGCCCTGTTGCCTGGCTAATCCCGTTGCTTGAGCAGCGTGACCTTCTTCGTCTCCTCGTCCCGCATCGCCTCGCTGCCCACCCCGGCCCTGACCTGCAGGAGCAGGGGCGCTGTCGCGCCGGGATGGGTGGCGGTAACCAGAATGGTCTGGTCCGGGCGCATGAAGAAGGTAACGTCGACGGGCGTGCCGCGGGGGTGGCCACCCGGGATACCGGTGATGGCGCCTTCGACGATCACCTTGTTGTCCTCCGGCACGGACGACTCAGCGCTTGTGCCCTGTTCGAACACGCGGATGTCGACCTCGGTCTGGTCGTCGGAGATCGTGTAGAAGGTCTGCGTCACCTCGATCGGCAACGGGTCGTTGCGGTGTGCCAGGAACACGGCGATCGCCTTGCCTCTATCCTCGGCAAAGATCCCGAAGCCGCGCGAGGTCACATTTGTGATCTTGGTTTTCACCAGGTCCACCACGGCGGTGGCGGCCAGCCCGAAGCTGCCGGCCGCCCCGGAGGCCGACCGCTGCACGTCAGCCGGTGCGGCCGCTTCCAGGCCCTCCCCCGCGGCGAGTCTGCCCTGCGCGACCAGATCGTCGATGACGTGGCGTTCCAGTTCCTTCTTCTGTCCGAACGCCGCCGCGCCCTTGGCCACAGCAAGATCAGGATCGACGAGGCGCGGACTCAGGCCGAAGTTCTCGGCCAGCTTCCGGGCGACGGCAGGGCTCTTGCTCATCCCCCCGACGAGCAGGCAGACGTCCACGTGGTCGACCCCGCGCTCCCGAGCCCGGGCAAGCACCGAACCGGTCAGGTCGAGCGTGCGCTGCAGCAACGACGCCGTGATCTCTTCGAGGTCGGCACGGGTGACGGTCACGCTCGTGCGCCGGCCGGCATGGACCACGAGCACGTCCACGCTGTCCCGGCCCGACAGCGCCAGTTTCGCCTCCTCCGCCGCGGCCAGCAGCTCCTGCTCGTCATAGACGTCGTCCAGCGGGTCGCCGGCGTCGGGCTGCGCCTCGGTGAACTTCTGCGCGAGAAAGCGCACCAGCTCGGCGTCCCAGTCGGCGCCTCCCAGCTCGTGGTCACCGTCAGTGGCAACGACCGTGATCGCGTTCTCCGACAGCCGGATGACCGTGGTGTCGAAGGTGCCACCGCCAAGGTCGTAGACCAGCACGGTGGTGTCCGCCACACCGTTCTGGGCGAACCCGTAGGCAAAGGCGGCGGCGGTCGGTTCGTTGATGATGTCGACGACGTTCAGCCCGGCGAGCGTCCCGGCGAGTTTCGTCGCCTTGCGCTCCTCGTCCCCGAAGTAGGCGGGAACGGTGATGACCACGTCGGTCACCGGGCTTCCGGTCACCCGCTGCGCGTCGGCGGCCAGGGCCTTGAGAAGAAGACTGGACACCGCGGGAGCGCTGTACTCCTCACCGTGGACGACAAACCGCCAGTCCGCCTCACCCATGTGCCGCTTGACCAGGCTCGCCACGTCGTCCGGGCGGATCCGTGACTGCCGCTTGGCCTGGGTGCCGACGACGAAACTGACACCGCCGTCGGCCGACTCGTCGAACAGCACCACCGACGGCGTGGTCGGCTGCGA
>NZ_CAAAFT010000428.1:50282-60967 GCF_900634765.1 Candidatus Protofrankia californiensis
ACGAAACTGACACCGCCGTCGGCCGACTCGTCGAACAGCACCACCGACGGCGTGGTCGGCTGCGACTCGATGTTGCGGATGACGTCAGGGCGTCCGTACTCGTCCACCTGGGCGATGCACGAGTACGTCGTTCCCAGGTCGATCCCGAACACCTTTGTCCGCACCATGTAGTTCCCTCCGACAAACCGCGGCCACCGTTCAACGATCCGAACGCGAAAGGAGCATGATCGCGCCGCCTTCGGCCCTCTAGTGTGCCCGAAAGACCTCCACCTCGGCCGGGCGCACCAGGATCGACTCACCGCGGACGAATCCGGGTCTGACAGTTCGAGCGATCGTCCGATCACGCTCGGAGTCGTCCGTACCGATACGGCGCACGCCCACGTGGCGGGCTGGGTCAAAAGGCGTGCCCACAACCGCGGTGTACGGACGGACGTCCACGGCGACGTCCATGACCTGCAACAACTGCGTGCGCAGGATACCGGCGATGCTCTGACCGTCGTCCGCACCCAGGCTCGTCATCTGGTCGTGCAACCGCATCAGGCCCCGCAGCAACGGCGACATCGCCTCGGTCAGTTCACCCGCCCGCAGCCGGGTGTTCTCGGCATGCAGGCGGTCCACCAGGTCGGCGTCGTGACGCCGGAGCCTGACCAGCTCCTCGACCCGGTGGGCCAGATCGTCCAGCCGCATGGCAGCGGCAGTAACCACGGCGACATCGAAAGCGGGGACATCGACGGCACCGGCACCAACGGCATCGCCGATGGCGACAGCATCCTCACCGACAGCGGTCTCGCTGAGAGTAATCCCGCTGACAGCAGTCTCGCTGACGGCGGCGTCAGCCACAGGGGGCTGCGCCACGGGCGGCTCGGCGGGCGGCTCGGCGAGATCGGCGACAACCGGCTCCGCCGATGACGATCCCTGCGCCGCCGACGATTCCGCCGGGGACGCCAAGGTGCGGCCAGCCAGGTCGTCCCGCCCGGGACCGTCCATGTGCGCCGTATGCGCGGCTGCCGGGGCGTCGCGCTCACCGGGGCCGGTGCCCTCGGCGCCGTCCGCATCCACGATCTCATCCGCATCCGCGTCCGCGTCGTCGCCACCCGACGGAACCGAATGTGACGCATTGGCCACCGGCCCGTGACGTGATCGGGACATCGAACGAGGCCCGCCATCTCCGGAAGGTGGCGGCACGGGTCGGATCACGTCCGCTTCCGCCCTCCGGACGCGCGCAACCGCATCCCCTCCGCCTACCCGATCCCTTTTTGTCTGCCTGTCGCCTACTTGCGTCCCGGAGTCCAGTTCAGGCCCCACCCGAAGGTTTGGTCAAGCTCCTGGTGACCGCCGACATAGCGCACCTCCCTGTTCACGACGAGATCGTTGCCGCCCTGGTTGGTCAGCAAGGCGATCGCGCACATCCGGGCGCTACCGGCCTGCTCGTCCAGCCGTACCTCGATGGGCGCGCCCTGTGCCGGAGTGAGTGTCACCACCGCGCCGGCCTGGTCGAAGTTCGGGACGCCGGAATAGATGAAAGCGAAGATCAACAGGCGACGGATCTCCGTGACATGGGCGAGGTTGACGAACAGGTTCTCCCCGCCGGCGGAGGCGCCGGTGCGGTCGTCGGCGTCAAGCTGGACGTACGGAGGTCTCTCGAAGGACCCGAACGCGTTACCCAGCGCCTGCACAACCCCCTTACGGTCGTCGGAAAGCTCATACATACAAGCGAGGTCGAGGTCGATCCCGCCCTGTGCGCCGCTGAGCGCCCGCTTGAGAAAGCCGCCCCGACCGGCGGACGCCGCGGCACCCTGGACATTCCAGTTGAGGTTGACGTGCAGCCGCCCGCCGCCACCCTGCTTGCTCAGGGAGACCGAAGGCGCGCTCTTGGTCAGAGTAACCTTGTTCAGCGACACCGGGCCTGTGTTGGACTGCGAGCCGGTGGGCCGCTTGCTGTAGTCGATGGGCATGATCCGCTCCCTTGCGGTGATCGTATCCGCGAGCCGGACAGTCTTGTCCTCGGTCGTTCCAAGCCCCCGTGGCGGTGGCAGGCACGCAGCCGAGAACCTCCGCCACTGCTATGAACGCACAGTGGCGATCTCACGATGCCGTTCGTCCGGGCCGTCGCCGTTTCCCCCGCCCTCGCTGGCACGCTGCTTCCTACCCCGGCGCAGGAGGGAGGAGATCAGGGCGACTCCGATGAACCCGACACCGACGAGACCCGTGATGATCTCCGGAACCTCGGTCTCGATGCTGACGGCGAGGATCACCGCAAGCGCACCGATGGCGTAGTGGGCGCCGTGCTCCAGGTACACGTACTCCTGAAGGGTGCCCTTGCGGACGAGGTAGATGGTGATCGACCGGATGTACATGGCGCCGATGCCGAGCCCGGCGGCGATGACGAAGATCTCCTGCGTGATCGCGAAAGCACCCACCACGCCGTCGAAGGAGAACGACGCGTCCAGCACCTCCAGGTACAGGAACAGGAAGAACGCGGCCTTTCCCGAGGCCAGAACCAGTGCGTTCGGCCCGCCCGTCGACCCCGCCGCGGGCGCCGCCCCCGCCGGCGCCTCCCCGGTGACATCGTCGTCCGCTCCCACGCCGCGCGCCTCGAAGAACTCACCGAGACCGCGCACGCCCAGGTAGGTGGCGACACCGGCGACACCGGCGGTCAGCACCTGCTGGGTCGCATCACCGGAGAACGCCTCGGCGACGAGGAAGAGCGAGACGAGCCCGACCACGACCGACAACACGTCGAGCTGCCCCGCCTTACGCAGTGGCTCCTCGATCCAGCGAAGCCACTGGACTTCACGTTCGGGATCGAACATGAAGTCCAGGAAGATCATAAAGAGGAAGATGCCGCCGAAGGCCGCAATGGCGGGATGCGCGTCGTGCAACCGCGTCGCGTACTCGTCCGGGTTGTTCAGCGCGAGGTCGAAGACCTCGACCGGGCCCAGGTGAGCGGTAAGCGCAACGATGACGATCGGGAACAGCAGGCGCATCCCGAATACGGCGATCAGAACGCCGAGGGTCAGGAATATCCGCTGCCAGAACTCGTTCATCCTGCGCAGGATCGTCGCGTTGATTACGGCGTTGTCGAACGACAGGCTTATCTCAAGCACGGCCAGGATGGCGACGATGGCGGCCGTCTGCGGACCACCGAGCACTCCGGCCAACGCGACACCGACCACGGTGACCGTCAGCGACCAACCAAAGATTCGCAGGGCATGCACGAGGACAGGCACCTTCCTCCGGACCGGGTCTGGCGCGGCGCTGGGAGCACCACCGCGCCTCGACCCCGGTCCGGAGCGTCGAGGGCATCACATCAACTACACGTCGACCCGGCCGACCGCAGCGCAGTCGTGGCCTTGCCCGCGCAGCCGCAAGCTGCGATCCCGGGCATCGTAACCGGCCAAACCGACGCCACAAGCGCACAGCGCCGGTTACGGGACATCACCACAGCGCCCCACGCCCCGCGAGTCGCGGTGGCGCCGGCGCTCCTGGCCCGCCTGTCAGGCCCGACCCGCATCCGGTCAGCTCCGACGATCAGACGTCGACCCCGAAGGATCAGACGTTGACCCCGTAGTCCCGGGCGATCCCGGTAAGCCCGGAGGCGTAGCCCTGACCGACGGCCCGGAACTTCCACTCGGAGCCGTGCCGGTATACTTCACCGAAGACCATCGCAGTCTCGGTGGAGGCGTCCTCGGTGAGATCATAACGAGCGATCTCGGCACCTCCCGCACCGTTCACGATCCTGATGAACGCGTTGCGGACCTGACCGAAGTTCTGCTGGCGTGAATCCGCATCATAGATCGAAACCGGAAACACAACCTTGTCGATCTCTGTAGGCAGACTGGCGAAACTCACGTTGATCGCTTCATCGTCGCCCTCCCCCTCACCGGTGAGGTTGTCGCCCTGGTGTTCGATGGCGCCGTCCGGGCTCTTGAGATTGTTGAAGAAGACGAAGTGGCCGTCCGACAGCACCTTGCCGTCAGATCTGCAGGCAATCGCGCTCGCGTCAAGATCGAAATCTGCGCCGGTCGTGCTGCGGATGTCCCACCCGAGGCCGACGACGATGTTCGTGAGGCCGGGCGCCTCCTTGGTCAGCGAAACGTTTCCGCCCTTGCTGAGGCTGACTCCCACTGCTCCTCCTGCTGTCATTGCGATCGGGGCTGTCCTTGTATTTCGGGGCCCTGGCCGCCCCCCGCACCGAGCGCAACGCAGCCTACTGGACTCGATCACGCATGCCCACGGCGACGTGGGGTTATGGGGCCTGTGTTCTGCGAGACGAACGGGACCGCGCCAGGGTTCCCGGCCTGGCATGTGGGCTCATCCGGGCCGGCCGACTCCTGCCGGCGATGTACCGTCCCGCCCATGCGTGAGCACGGCAGGCGTGGGTATCTCGGAGCGAAACCGATGGTGGGCTGGTGCACGCCCGGCAGCAGGCCCACCTGCGAACGCGCATCAACGTGGAGACTTCGATCCGATGCCGACATCCCCCTCCCCCGGCGGAGTACCTCCGTATCCCCAACGCGTCCCCACTTGGTGGTCCCACGCTGTTCACGTTGGGGTGCCACCAATTGGCACAGGAGAGGCCGACTATCAAGGGGTGGTTCACCTGGATAAGGTCGCGGCGATGATCGGACGTTCGATAGGCCGGGTTGTCATCTCTGACGTCAGCCCCGCCGTATCCTGTGGGCAGTGGCCGTCCCGGGCGGTTGAGGGTGAGACCCTCACCGTCGCCGCGACGGTATTTCGTGACGGACACGATCTGATCGGCGCCAATGTGGCGCTGTCAGGTCCTGACGGGCGCGGGAACCCGTTCACGCGGATGCGGCAGGTCGGAGTGGGCGCTGATCGCTACGAAGCCGAGGTCCGGGTCGACTCGGAGGGCCTGTGGGGCTTCCGCATCGAGGCATGGGCCGATTCCGTGTCGACCTGGCGTCACGCCATCGAGATCAAGACAGGCGCCGGCCAGAGCACGGACGAACTGTCGGTGGACTTCGAGGACGGAGCCCGGATCCTGCTCCACGCGCTGCCCGGAGTCCCCGAAAGCCGGCGGGCGGAGGTCCAGCACGCCGTCAGCACTCTACGCGACGACACTCTGACGGATCCACATGCGCGGATTGCGGCGGCGTGTGATCCGGCGCTGGTCGACCTGTTCACCAGGTGCCCGCTGCGGGAGCTCATCACCCGCTCGCCCCTCTACCGGATCTGGGTGGACCGGCCCCGGGCGCTGTTCGGAAGCTGGTACGAGTTCTTTCCCCGCTCCGAGGGGGCGAGTCTGGACCCGCCACGTTCGGGAACGTTCGCGACCGCCGCCGAGCGGTTGCCCGCCGTCGCCGCAATGGGTTTCGACGTGGTCTACCTTCCGCCGATCCACCCCATCGGCGAGGTCAACCGCAAGGGTCCGAACAACACCCTGGTCACCGGTCCTGACGACCCCGGCTCACCCTGGGCGATCGGCAGCGACGCCGGCGGCCACGACGCCGTCCACCCGGACCTGGGTACGATCGACGATTTCGACGACTTCGTCGCGCGGACCCGCGCCCTGGGCATGGAGGTCGCCCTCGACCTGGCCCTGCAGTGTGCACCCGACCATCCGTGGGCCAAGACGCACCCGGAGTGGTTCACCGTGAAGAGCGACGGTTCCATCGCGTACGCGGAGAACCCGCCGAAGAAATATCAGGACATCTACCCGCTCAACTTCGACAACGACCCGGCCGGGCTTTACCACGAGGTGTTGCGCGTGGTCAGGTACTGGACCTCGCACGGGGTGCGGATATTCCGGGTCGACAATCCCCACACCAAGCCGGTCCAGTTCTGGGAGTGGCTCATCGCCGAGGTTAAGTCGGTCGAACCGGGCGTGCTCTTCCTGTCCGAGGCGTTCACCCGGCCGCCCATGATGCGGACACTGGCGAAGGCCGGCTTCACCCAGTCGTACACCTACTTCACCTGGCGCAACACGAGGTCAGAATTGGAGACATACGGCCGGGAACTGCTGGAAACCGCGCACTACATGCGTCCCAACTTCTTCGTCAATACTCCCGATATCCTGCCGGGTTACCTCCAGGAGGGCGGCGACCCGGCATTCAAGATTCGTGCGGTGCTGGCGTCGATGATGTCCCCCTCATGGGGGGTCTACGCGGGTTATGAACTGTTCGAGAACACCCCCGTGCGAACGGGCGGCGAGGAATACCTGGACTCCGAGAAATACCAGTACCGGTCGCGGGACTGGGCCGGTGCCGAACGCGCCGGACACTCGCTGGCACCATACCTCGCCAGACTGAACCGGATACGCAGGGACCATCCGGCGACGCACTGGCTGCGCAACCTCCGTTTTCACCATACCGATGGCGACGAGTTCATCGTCTTCTCCAAGCGATCCGAGGGGGCACAGGGCGACGACTGCGTTCTGGTCGTCGTCAACCTGGATCCGCACAACACGCAGGAGACGACTGTTCGCCTCGACATGCCCGCCCTCGGCCTCGAGTGGCGGGAAACATTCGACGTCCACGACGAGATCAGCGGGACTGACTACACGTGGAGGCAAGAGAATTACGTCCAGCTGGACCCGGCGACGGAACCAGCCCACATTTTCGACGTCCGGCGGAGGAAATGAGCGCCGAAGGCACTACCGGTGACACGGACGCCGGCGGCAGCGGGTCGTCGGCCGACGAGCTGTCCCGCGACCCGCTGTGGTTCAAGCGGGCGGTCTTCTACGAGGTCCTCATCCGTGGTTTCGCCGACTCCAACGGCGACGGCACGGGTGACCTTCGCGGAGTCGCCAGCAAACTCGACTACCTCAGCTGGCTCGGCGTCGACTGCCTGTGGCTGCTGCCGATCTACGAATCGCCGTTGCGGGACGGCGGTTACGACATCTCCGACTACTTCCGGATCCTGCCGGAGTTCGGCGACCTCGGGGACTTCGTCAACCTGGTGGACGAGGCCCACCGCCGAGGCATCCGGATCATCGCGGACCTGGTCATGAACCACACCTCCGACCAGCACCCGTGGTTCCTGGCTTCCCGCAGCGAACCGGACGGCCCGTACGGCGACTTCTACGTGTGGTCGGACACGGACCAGAAGTTCCCCGACGCCCGGATCATCTTCGTCGACACGGAGAAATCGAACTGGACCTGGGACCCGGTGCGCGGCCAGTACTACTGGCACCGCTTCTTCTCCCACCAGCCCGACCTCAACTACGACAATCCGGACGTCCAGGAAGCCATGGTCGAGGTACTGCGCTTCTGGCTGGACCTGGGGATCGACGGATTCCGGCTGGACGCCGTCCCCTACCTTTACGTACGGGAGGACACCAACGGCGAGAATCTCCCGGAAACCCATGAGTATCTGCGGCGGATCCGCAAGGAGATCGACGCGAAATACGCCGACCGGGTCCTGCTGGCCGAGGCGAACCAGTGGCCGTCGGACGTGGTCGAGTACTTCGGCAACGACGACGAATGCCACATGGCATTCCACTTCCCGCTGATGCCGCGGATCTTCATGGCGGTCCGCCGGGAGTCCCGTTACCCCATCTCGGAGATCTTGGCACAGACACCGGAGATCCCGCCGAACTGCCAGTGGGGGATTTTCCTGCGCAACCACGACGAGCTGACCTTGGAGATGGTCACCGACGAGGAACGCGACTACATGTACGCCGAGTACGCGAAGGACCCGCGTATGAAGGCGAACATCGGGATACGCCGGCGGCTCGCCCCGCTGCTGGAGAACAGCCGCGACCAGATGGAGCTTTTCACCGCGCTGCTGTTGTCACTGCCCGGCTCGCCGGTGATTTACTACGGTGATGAGATCGGCATGGGTGACAATATCTACCTGGGTGACCGGGACGGCGTCCGGACACCCATGCAGTGGTCCCCGGACCGTAACGCCGGTTTCTCGACGAGCGATCCGGCCCGGCTCTACCTGCCGCCCATCATGGACCCGGTGTACGGGTACCAGGCGCTCAACGTCGAGGCCGAGCAGCGGATGCCGACGTCCTTCCTGTCCTGGACCCGGCGAATGATCGAGGTACGCAAGCGGCATCCCGTCTTCGGTCTCGGCACCTATGAGGAGTTCCCGGCGTCCAATCCGTCCGTCTTCGCCTTTGTCCGGGAATTCGGCGACGACCGGGTGCTCTGTGTGTCCAACCTGTCACGTTTTGCCCAGCCGGTCGAACTCGATCTCCGCAGATTCGTCGGCATGGTGCCGGTCGAGTTGCTCGGCGGAGTGCACTTTCCGCCGATCGGGGAACTGCCGTACCTGTTGACCCTGCCCGGACACGGGCATTACTGGTTCGCACTCGGCCGGCAGGGGGAATTGGCCTCCTGATGAGGTCGGCGCACAAGGTTGTGAGGATGGTCGCCAGATGGTGACACGTGAGGAGGTCGACGATGGTGGGCGACAATTCTGATCTGGTCGTCCTCCTGGTCTCCTGGCTGCCGCGGCAACGCTGGTTTGCCGGCAAGGGCCGAGCCTGGGGCAGCCTGCGCATCGTTCAGAACGTGCGGCTTTCCGATCTTCTGCACCACTTCGTCATCGAGGTCCGGTACGCCGATGGCGGACCGGTCGACCACTATCAGGTGCCCCTGGTCGTGCGGCCGGACGCGCCCTACGGGCACGAGGGCTTCTTCGTCGGCAAGTGCGCGGACGGTCTGGTGTACGACGGCCTGCACGATCCGGACGGCAGCGCCGCCCTGCTGGCGTTCATCCGCAGCCGGACGGCCCGGGACGGGTTCGTGCCGTACACGCTGGAGGAACTGGAGCCGCTGCCCGCCCACGTGGTCGGCGCGGAGCAGTCCAACACCTCGATCGTGTACGGCGACGCCTACATCCTGAAAGTCTTCCGTCGACTGTGGCCGGGGACGAATCCAGACCTGGAGATGACCCGTGCACTCGCCGACGCGGGCAGTCCCCGCGTCGCCCGACCGCTGTCCTGGCTGGACGGCGTCGTCGACGGTCAGACCACCACTTTCGCGTTCATGCAGGAATTTCTTCGCAGTGGCACCGAAGGCTGGCGGCTCGCTCTCGCCAGCGTCCGCGATCTCTATGCGGAGGCGGACCTGCACGCCGACGAGGTCGGTGGCGATTTCGCGGCCGAGTCCGAGCGGCTGGGTGCGGCCACCGCGGACGTGCACCGCATCATCGCCGAGACACTGCCCACGGCTGTCGGTGATGCCGAGATCCTGCGGGCGGAGTCCGCGCAGATGCACAGCCGGCTGGATGCCGCGGTCAAGGTCGTCGGGGAACTGCAGGCCTTCGAGGCGCAGCTGCGCGCCGCCTACGACGAACTCGCCCACCGGGCGCGGCCGGTTGTTCTGCAGCGCATTCACGGCGACTACCATCTGGGGCAGGTTCTACGGGTTGACTCAGGCTGGGTACTCTTCGACTTCGAAGGCGAACCGGCACGCCCGGTGACAGAACGCATAACGTTACAGCCCGTTCACCGTGATGTCGCCGGCATGCTCCGATCATTCGACTACGCGGCTCAGTCGATGTTGTTGGAACGGTCGATGTTGTTGGAACGGGAGGGCGAGTCCGCACTCAGATATCGCGCACAGGAATGGGCGGCTCGCAACCGCGACGCCTTCTGCATCGGGTACGCCGGCGTCCGCGGGCATGACCCACGCGAGGAGGCTGCCCTGTTGCGGGCGTTCGAGCTCGACAAGGCCGTGTACGAAGTCGTCTACGAGGCGCGTCATCGCCCATCGTGGTTGCCGATCCCGCTCGGTTCGGTCGAACGGCTGACCTCCACGGACTGATGACTACGTTCTAAGGATGGCGTGTTGTCCATGATCGGTCCTGACGACGCGGTGGGTGGAGTCGACAAGGGCCACCCATGCGATCGTCTCTGCGACGCCAGCTCCGAAAGCGCCCGTTCCCCGCACATGGCCATGACCGTGGCCATGCACGGCGACGCCGGGCGCCGGGAAAACGGGTACGACGGCGACGCCGGGCATCACGAAACGGCGCATTGGGACACCGAGCGTGACGAAACAGTCTATCCAAGTACCAAGCGCGATAAAACGGTCTATCCGGACACTGCGCGTGACGAGACGGCGCTCCGAGACACCGGGCATCCGGACGACGACCCGGCGTCGTCTTCCCCGTCCCTGCTCGTCGAAACCGCCGAGCTTGAGCGGCTGGTGAACGGTTCACACCACGATCCGCATCGCATACTCGGCGTCCACCCCCGCGGGGACTGGACGATCGTGCGGGCCCTGCGACCGGACGCGGTGGGCGTGGTCGTCCTCACCGGAGGTGAACGCTTCGAGTGCACCCGGCTGCACACGGCCGGGGTGTTCGCGGTGGCGCTGCCGACCCGCGCCGTTCCCGACTACCGTCTGGAGGTCCGTTACTCCGACGCCACGCACGTCGTCGACGATCCGTACCGCTACCTGCCGACGCTCGGGGAGATGGACCTGCACCTCATCGGTGAGGGTCGCCACGAACAGCTGTGGAAGGCGCTCGGCGCGAGAGTACGCCACTACCCGGACAACGCCGGCACAGCCGAGATCAGCGGGGTCGGTTTTGCCGTGTGGGCGCCGGGCGCCCGCGGCGTCCGGGTGGTCGGTGACTTCGATTTCTGGGACGGTCGCGCCTACCCGATGCGGTCACTGGGATCGACGGGTGTCTGGGAGCTGTTCGTACCCGGCATCGGCGGCGGTTGCCGCTACAAGTACGAGATCCTCGGATTCGAC
>NZ_CAAAFT010000429.1:0-4804 GCF_900634765.1 Candidatus Protofrankia californiensis
GGTTGCCGCTACAAGTACGAGATCCTCGGATTCGACGGCGTGTGGCGGCAGAAGGCCGACCCGCTCGCGCTGCACACCGAGAACCCGCCGGCCACGGCGAGCGTCGTCTTCGAGTCCGACTACACCTGGGGTGACGAGGCATGGCTGGCGCGGCGCAGGCGTACCGCGTGGCATGCCGTGCCGATATCGGTCTACGAGGTGCATCTGGGATCCTGGCGCAGAGGGCTGTCATACCGGGAGCTCGCCAGCGAACTCGTCGCCCACGTGCGGGACATGGGATTCACCCACGTCGAGCTGCTGCCCGTGGCCGAGCATCCCTTCGGCGGCTCCTGGGGCTACCAGGTGTCGGCCTACTACGCCCCGACATCACGGTTCGGCGACCCCGACGATTTCCGGTACCTCGTCGACCAGCTTCACCAGGCCGGAATCGGCGTCATCGTCGACTGGGTGCCGGCACACTTCCCCCGCGACGTCTGGGCGCTGGGCCGGTTCGACGGCACGCCGCTGTACGAACATCCTGATCCGCGTCGCGGCGAACAACCCGACTGGGGGACGTACGTCTTCGACTTCGGGCGTCCCGAGGTACGAAACTTCCTGGTCGCGAACGCGGTGTACTGGTTCGAGGAGTTCCATGTGGACGGGCTGCGGGTGGACGCCGTCGCCTCCATGCTCTACCTCGACTACTCCAGGTCCGAGGGTGACTGGGTACCCAACGTCCACGGCGGCCGGGAGAACCTCGAGGCGGTGTCGTTCCTGCAGGAGACCAACGCCACGGTCTACCGGCGAGTCCCGGGCGCGATGATGATCGCCGAGGAGTCGACCGCCTGGCCTGGCGTCACCCGTCCGACGCATCTGGGGGGTCTGGGCTTCGGCTTCAAGTGGAACATGGGCTGGATGCACGACACGCTGGACTACCTTTCCCGGGCACCGGTGTTCCGCGTGTACCACCACCACCAGATGACCTTCTCCATGATGTACGCGTACTCGGAGAACTTCGTCCTTCCGCTCAGCCACGACGAGGTGGTGCACGGGAAGGGCTCGCTGCTGCGCAAGATGCCCGGTGACCGCTGGCAGCAGCTGGCCAACCTGCGCGCTCTCTACGGCTACATGTGGGCGCACCCGGGCAAGCATCTGCTGTTCATGGGCGGGGAGTTCGCCCAGGAGGCCGAGTGGTCCGAGGCCCGGTCGCTGGACTGGTGGCACCTGGACGACCCGCGCCACCGGGGCATGACCGCGCTGCTGAAGGATCTCAACGGGATCTATCGCGCCACACCCGCCCTCTGGGAACGGGACACCTCTCCGGACGGGTTTTCGTGGATCGACGCGAACGACGCCGAGGACAACGTGTTCTCGTTCCTGCGGTGGGCCGGCGACCCGGCGTCCGGCGACCCCACCCGGAGTGGTCCGACCTCCGGCGCTCCGGCCGGTGCTCCGGCGGCCGGTGCTCCGGCGGCCGGCACAGTGCTCGCCTGTGTCACCAACTTTTCGGGCATCCCCCACACCGACTATCAGCTCGGCCTACCGTTCGCCGGACGCTGGCGTGAGGTCATCAACACCGACGCCACCGAGTACGCCGGCAGCGGGATGGGGAACATGGGTTCCGTCGTCGCCGTGGACGCCGCCCGCCACAACCAGCCGGCATCGGCGACGCTCACCCTGCCCGCCCTGGCGACCCTGTGGCTGTGCTACGAGGGCTCCGGTCAGAACTGACCGGACGTCCCCGTGCTGCTCCGGCGAGGACCCCGACAGAGCCCTCGCCGGACGGACGATCGCCGGATCTGTCAAGGCCTCCGGCCGGCGGGAAAATCCCTAGAAAAGGGCGGCTGCCAGGGCTCGCCGCGCCGGGCCGACTGCCGGCTCGGCATCCCCCAGCGCCTGGAACAGGCCGACAAGATGCGCCCGTACACGTTCCCGCTCGTCGCCGCTGGTCCGCCGGACAACGCCGACCAGCCGCGCCAAGCCCGTCTCGACCTCGCCCTTGGCGACCAGGACGTCGGCCAGCATGATGGCCGCCTCGACATCGTCGGGGTCGGCCGACAGCCGGGTGCGCAGCGCGGTCGCGTCGATCGTGGCCACCCGCTGGAAGAGTTCGACGCGGGAGAGCCCCAGCGCCGCGTCCGAGTCGCCGGGGGCCTCGGCGAGCCGGGCGCGGTAGGCCGCCGCGGCGGCGTCAAAGTCGCCGCGGGCGAGAGCGTCCTCGGCAGCGGTGTGATGCGGGTCGGACACGGCCGGGTCCGGCCCGCCGGGCAGGCCGGCGGAGGCCTCGTCGACGAGTGCGAGCAACTGGTCGAGCCAGGCCCGCACCTCGCGTTCGGGCAGGGCACCGGTGAACTCGCCGATGATCCGCCCGCCGATGATCGCCTTGACCGCGGGAATACCCTGGACGCCCGCGGCCTGGGCGAGCTGCGGGTTCGCGTCCACATCGATCTTGGCGAGTATCCAGCGCCCGCCGTCAGCCTCCGCCAGCCGCTCAAGAATGGGGCTGAGCTGCTTGCACGGGCCACACCACTCGGCCCAGAAGTCGACCACCACCGGGGTCTGCATGGATCGTTGCAGGACCTCCGTGGCGAACGTCGCCTCGCTTACGTCCACGACGACGGGTTGCACCGGCGAGCCCTTGCCCGACTGGGCGGCTCGCGCCCCCACCGCCCCGGTCGACGGCCGCGTGGGTGCGGGCTTGGGATCGAGCGGGACCGCGCCGGCGAAGCGGAGGCCGGCGAGTTCGTTGGAAAGCCGTGGATCTCCGGGCGTAGCATTCCTCGACCTGGATGGCACCGGTCCTGACGACCGGGGCCCAGGCGGCATGGGTGACCTCCGTGGCATGGCTCCATCGTTGCATCTGACCAGCGAAACCGGACACCGCCTCGGCAGACCGGCTGCCTACGGTCGGTGAATGTCGCGAATTCGACCAGGTTGGAACCATCCGGGACGCCAGCGGGGGACGCGAGGCCCCCGGGGCGTCGCGATCAGGCCAGGTGCCGTTCGATCGAGGCGACCTTGGCGTGTATCGCGTCGGTGGCCCCCGGGCGGATGTCGGCCTTGAGCACCAGGCTCACCCGTCCGGACTTCGCGGCCACGGCCTCGACCGCCCGGCGCACGACGTCGATGACCTCGTCCCACTCCCCTTCGATCGTCGTGAACATCGCCGACGTCTCGTTGGGCAGGCCGCTGGCGCGGACCACCCGCACTGCTTCGGCGACCAGGTCACCGACATCCTCACCGGCTCCGATCGGGGTCACGCTGAACGCTACGAGCATGATTCAAGATCTACCATGGCGGCGACCACCTACGTACCGGTATTGGCGACGAACACCCGCGGAGTGCTACTTTCTGTAAAGGTTCCATTCCTTGGACGGCACAATCAGGCACTCAACCAAACCCGGGACAACGCTCTTCGACGGCACGCCCTACTATTGCCCGCCGTGGGGTGGACGATGCGGGACGACGAGGCATAGGTGGTTCCACAGACCCTCCTCGACGCGCTGACAAGCCTGGTCGTACTCGTCGGCGCGGACGGTCGCGTGCTCGATGCGGGCGTGGCTGCGAGGACGTTTCTCGGTGAACGGCTGACCGGGACGATCCATCTGCGGGACCTGGCCGACGTGGTGGAACCGTCGTCGCGGGTCCGGCTGCGCGATGTCGTACCACGGGCGCTGAGCCGTACCGGCCAGTGGCGCGGAACCGTCGATCTCGTCGACGCCGCGGGCAACACCGCGCCCTATCTGGTGTCGGTGCGGTCCGACCCCGCCGGCGGCCTCGTGATCGTCGCCCGGGACACCGAGGACATCCGGGCACGGAAGGCGGCCGAGCAGGAGTCCCGGGCAAAAGACGAGTTCATCGCGCGGCTCGGGCACGAGCTGCGCACCCCCCTCAACGCGGTCCTCGGCTTCGCGCAGCTGCTGGAACTCGAACCGCTGCCACCGGAGCTGCACGACGACATCGAACGCATCATCACCGGTGGCCGGCACATGCAGGCCCTCATCGACGACGTGCTCGACCTCGCCCGGCTGCGGGCCGGACGCGGGGACATCAACAAGGGGCCCGTCAACGTCCTGGAGATCGTCCAGGGTGTCGTCGAGCTGGTCGAGCCTCTCGCCGCACAGCGCGGGATCCGGCGTGTCATCTCACCGTCTGAGCCGCTGGTCGCCGACGCCGACCGGCGGCGGCTGTGGCAGGTCCTGCTCAACCTGGTCGGTAACGCCCTGAAGTACGGACGCGAGGGCGGCACCGTCCGGGTCGGGATCGTGCCCATCACCGGAGCGCGGGTGCGGATCGAGGTCGAGGACGACGGCAACGGCCTGCCCCCCGAGGCCATGGACAGGCTGTTCCGGCCGTTTGAACGGCTCGGAGCCGAACGAAGCGGCATTGAGGGTAGTGGACTGGGGCTGGCGCTGTCCCACGCTCTGGTCACGGCCATGGGCGGCGTTCTCACGGTGGCCAGCCGCTACGGGGTGGGCAGCGTGTTCGCGGTGGTGCTGGACACCGTCGACGTCCGTTTCGACGACGCCTACAGCGACTACTACGACGACGACGGGTTCGCGCCGGTGCCGGCCGTCCCGGGCAGCAGGCTGCCGGGATCGGGGCCGGCGGCAGGATCGGGGTCGGGAGCAGGGCCGGGATCGGTCGACAACCACCTCCGGATCGTGCATGTCAGCGGTGATCCCGCAACCCGGTCGATGGTCACCCACGTGCTGCGCAGCTCCCTGGGAGCGGACACGGTCTGCGTCCCCCGCGCCGCCCTTGCGCTGGACGCCGTGCGGCGGTCCCGGCCGGCGCTGGTGCTGCTGGACCGGATCCTGCCCGA
>NZ_CAAAFT010000429.1:4829-6848 GCF_900634765.1 Candidatus Protofrankia californiensis
CGGCCGGCGCTGGTGCTGCTGGACCGGATCCTGCCCGACGCGACGGCCGAGGAGCTGCTACGGGCGCTCACGGCGGACACCGCGGCCGGGCAGGTGCCCGCTGTCGTCCTCACCACGGACGACGACCCGCGGGATCTGATGAAGCTGCGGCAGGCGGGCGCGGTGGGTGTCGTCGGAGCGCCTCTCGACGTGAACGCGGTGGTCGCGGCGGCGGGCCACCTGGCAACGCACCAGACCGCCCGCCATCAGGCCGCTCACCAGTAGTAGGCCGCTCAACCGGTGGCCCGTGCTGACAGGTCACGTGCTGACAGGCCACGCGTCGGCGGACCCCCACCGGCGGACCCCGCTCACCAGGCGTCCGGGCACCCAGGGGACCGAGCGGGAACCGGACGGATCACCCGATGATCGCGCCTTCGCCGGTCATACCGGCGATCACGCGGTCAGCGGCTGTGTAGGGGTCGACCGTGCCCGCGACAACCTCGCCGGCGAGACTGTCCAGCAGGGTCGCGTCCCGCAGGTCACCCATGCGTGCCCGAAGCTCGGTGAGGGCGATCTGCTCGATCTCGTCGGCGGCGCGGCGGCGCCGGCGGGCGTCCAGAACGCCCCGCCCGGCCATCCACGTGCGATGATCGGCGATCGCGTCCACGATCTCGTCGATGCCCTCCGCCCGGGACGCGACGGTCTTGAGCACCGGCGGCTGCCACCGCCCGTCGGCGGTTCCGGTGAGCGCGATCATGTGCTTGAGCTCCCGGTAGGTGTGCTCCGCGCCGTCCCGGTCGGCCTTGTTGACCACGAACACGTCGGCGATCTCCAGGATGCCGGCCTTGGCCGCCTGGATACCGTCGCCCATACCCGGTGCCAGCAGCACCAGCGTGGTGTCGGCCAGCGAGGCTATGTCGACCTCGGCCTGGCCCACGCCCACCGTCTCGACGAGCACCGCGTCGAAGCCGGCCGCGTCGAGCACGCGCAGCGCCTGCGGGGTCGCCCACGACAGCCCGCCGAGATGCCCGCGTGAGGCCAATGACCGGATGTAGACGCCGGGGTCGGTGGCGTGTTGCTGCATCCGCACCCGGTCCCCGAGCAGCGCGCCGCCACTGAACGGGGACGACGGGTCGATGGCCAGGACGCCGACCCGCAGGTCGCGGGCGCGAAACGCGCCGACGAGAGCGGACGTCGAGGTCGACTTGCCCACGCCGGGAGAACCGGTCAGGCCGATCACCTGCGCCCTGCCGGCGCGTGGCGCCAGCAGGGTCATGATCTCCCGCAACTGCGGGGAGGCGTCCTCCACCAGCGAGATCAGGCGGGCGACGGCCCGCGGGTCACCGGCGACGGCGGCGTCCACCAGGTCGGCCGGCGAGGAGGAGCGTGCCCGCAGCGGGGCGGGCACCGGGAAGACCACCGGGGTCGAGCTCACGCCGGGACGCGCAGCACAAGAGCGTCTCCCTGGCCGCCGCCGCCGCACAGGCCGGCGGCACCGATGCCGCCTCCCCGGCGACGCAGCTCAAAGGCGAGCGTGAGGGCGATCCGGGCGCCGGACATACCGACCGGATGCCCGAGCGCTATCGCACCCCCGTTGACGTTGGTGACCTCTGGACCGATACCGAGATCGCGCATGGACTGGATGCCCACCGCCGCAAAGGCCTCGTTGATTTCGAAAAGGTCGACATCCGCGGGTGTCAGACCCTCCTTGCGCAGCGCCGCCGAGATCGCGTTCGACGGCTGGGACTGCAGGGACGGGTTCGGACCGGCGACGAAGCCGTGGTGGCCGACCTCGGCGAGCACCGGCAGCCCGAGCTCGGCCGCCTTGGCCCGGCTGGTGACCACGACGGCCGCGGCGCCGTCGGAGATCTGCGACGCCGAACCAGCCGTGATCGTGCCGTCATCGGTGAAGGCGGGACGCAGCTTCCCCAGCGAATCCGCGGTGGTCTCACCGCGGACACCCTCGTCCTGGCTGATCAGCACCGGGTCGCCGCGGCGCTGCGGCACCTCGACCGGGACGATCTCGTCGTCGAACAGACC
>NZ_CAAAFT010000429.1:7211-10254 GCF_900634765.1 Candidatus Protofrankia californiensis
CACCTCGACCGGGACGATCTCGTCGTCGAACAGACCGTTCTTGATCGCCGCGGCGGCCCGCTGGTGCGAACGGGCACTGAACTCGTCCTGTTCGGCACGGCTGATACCGAGCCCGGCGTTGTACCGTTCGGTTCCCAGACCCATCGCCACCTGGTCGAACGCGCAGAACAAGGCGTCGTGCGCGGTCGCGTCCACCAGCTCGGCGTTGCCGTAGCGGACACCGGCCCGCAGGGACGGCAACAGGTGCGGACCATGCGTCATCGACTCCATCCCGCCGGCGACGACGACGTCGAACTCGCCGCTGGCGATGTAGGTGTCGGCCAGCGCGATCGCGTCCAGGCCTGAAAGGCAGACCTTGTTCACGGTGATCGCGGGAACGCTCATCGGGATGCCGCCCTTGACCGCCGCCTGCCGGGCGGTGATCTGACCCTGGCCCGCCTGGATCACGTGCCCCATGATGACGTATTCGACCTGTTCACCACTGATCCCGGCCCGCGACAACGCAGCTTCGATCGCTTTTCCGCCCAGGTCAACGGCGGAAAAGCCCTTCAACGCCCCGGACAGCTTGCCGATTGGTGTCCGCGCGCCGGCCACGATAACGGAACCAGGCATGAGTGAGCCTCCCGCAGGTACGACAGCATCTTCGGTAACCATAACGTGATCTTGTGCAACATGCCGGACGAGGAGGGGCGGCCCGTCGCATCCGTGCCGGTCGCGGTCAGGTGTGGCAGCATCCCGGGACGGCGGGCCGGCAAGCCGCGGCGGGACGCCCGCACCCCCACCCCTGTCATCACAACAACCGCGAGAGGGGCACAGCCCGCGATGTTCACCAGAATCGACCACGTCGGCATCGCCGTCCACGACCTGGAAAAGTCCATCTCCTGGTACGAGACGACGTTCGGACTCACGGTAGCGTCCCGGGAGGTCAACGAGGAGCAGGGCGTTCGCGAAGCCATGCTGTTCGTGGCCGACAGCCCCGCGGGCGGGTCCTACGTGCAGCTTCTGGAGCCGACTCGGCAGGACTCCCCGGTCGGCAAGTTCCTTGCCCGCAACGGCGAGGGCGTCCACCACATCGGCTACGGCGTCGACGACGTCGAGAACGCGCTGGCCTCGATCGGCGCGCAGGGGGTTCGGCTGGTCGACCAGCGACCTCGACACGGCTCCATGGGCGCGAGCATCGCCTTCCTGCACCCGAAGGACACCGGTGGAGTCCTCACCGAACTGGTGCAGGCCGCCAAACGCTGACCAACCACAGAAGCCAGGGGTCCCCCAAATCGTCGCGAAAAGGCGATTTGGGGTCAGGCGATCCCGCAGCCGGCGGTGAAGGGTGACTCAGCCGTGTTCAGGTCCACCGTCGAGGACGTGGGCGCGCCGACCGTCTGGAAGCCCTCGCCGGTCAACTGCCACGTCGTGGATGTCACCGAGTACGTCCGGTCCCCGGTGGAATCGCCGGCGGCGACGACCAGGGTCCCGGGAGTTTGGGGCTTGCACGTGAAGCCGTCACCGTGGGTGCCCGCAAGCCCGGCCGACAACGGCAGCGGCGGCCCGCTCAGCTGCCGCAGCTGCCTGGCCGGGGTCAGTTTGATCACGGTGAACGTCCTGGTGCCGGCGTTACCACCGAGCTGAACGATCAGTTCGCCGTAACCGTCGGTGTCAATGTCCGTGATCGAGAAGGTCAACGGCGACGCCACCTCCGACAGCGTCACCGTGGCCGGCCCGACCCAGCTGAGCGTGACCGTAAGCGTGTTGCCGGACAGATGCGGCGTGTCGTCCACCCCGTCGCCGTCGATGTCGCCCTTTTTCGCGGGGACGGCTACCGGCGTCGGGAGAGGAGCGGAGTTGAAGTTGCTGGGCGTAACGCTTGGCCGACCGGCCGTTGCGCTCGGGGACGGCGCCGGGCTGGTTTCCGTGACCGACGACGGGGGCTGCGACGAGGCCTGCGTGGCCGGGGGCCGGGCCGGGCCGCCCGCGGACCCGCCCTGAACAGACGACGAGGTAGGGGTCCGCACGGTCGCCGTGCCGGCCGTTTGCGTGAACAGCGGCGCGGCCGGTTCGACCAGGGTGGAGGAGGTCCGGGGCTCGCTCACCACGTAGGCGACACCGATCAGACCCGCCAGCGCCAGCCCGCCGAAGGCCATGGCCGGCACCCGCATCCGCCGTCGGCGGATCACCCCGGCGCGGATCCGCTCGTAGGCGTCCGGTGACACCTTCAGCGGTTCGACCGCCTCGAAGAGCCGGTGACGCAGTTCGTCGGGTTCGAGCCCGGTCACCGCAGGCCCTCCAGCTTGCTGCCCAGCGCAGCCAGTCCTCGCGACGTGTACGCCTTCACCGACCCGACGCTGCAGCGCATGACCGCGGCGGCATCCGCTTCGGACAGGTCGGCGTAGTAGCGCAGGACCACGGCCTCACGCTGGCGGCGCGGCAGCTCGCGCAGGGCCTGCACGACAGCGGCCCTTTCGACCAGGGCGTAGGCGCCTTCCTCCGCACTGGCCGCGTGCGGCATCGGTTTGGGCGCGTGCTTGAGGGCCACCAGCCGGCGCCGTAGTGTCGAACGCGCGAGGTTCACGACGGTCTGCCGCAGGTAGGCGAGTGCCTTTTCCCTGTCCTGCAGGCGCCCCCAGGCTGCGTGTACGCGGATGTAGGCGTCCTGGACGACCTCCTCGCACAGGCCGATGTCGTCGAGCAGGAGGGCTGCGAGGCGGACGAGCGACCGGTAATGTTCCGAGTACAAAGCGGTGAGAGCGGCATCGGCATCCCGCGCGACCTCGCTACGGGCGGCGTCGCTCCGCGCAGGCACGGGCCGCCACCCCTCCACGACTGTCATGGGCGCGGTCACACCAGATCAGACGCGCTCCCACCCTTAATGGTTGCTCTCAGGTTGTATCGCTTCTGGAGCGCACGCACACCCCCTACCGGACGACTACTGGGCATACCCGTCGGTAGCATCTGGCCCACGTCAACATGTGACGCACGGGAGGTTGATCGTGAAAGAAATTGCCGAGGTGATTCTTGCCGGTGACACGCCCAAGAAGGATTTCGCGGG
>NZ_CAAAFT010000430.1:0-2027 GCF_900634765.1 Candidatus Protofrankia californiensis
GGTGACGGCGCCGTGCGGCTCGATGGCGATGGGGCCGTCGCCGCCGCGTGGGCCGTAGGGCGAGGTGTGGTAGCCGGCGTCTGCCCGGTCGAGGGTGTCGGGGTCGAGGACGGGATCGTGGGAGGCGGTCCGGCGCAGGGGGTAGAGCGGGATCGGGCCGGACAGGCCGGCCGCGACCTCGGTGGCCTCCCGGACGGTGGTCAGTGTTTCCCCGTCCCGTAAGGGGATACCGGCCTGGTCGCGGGCGTCGAGGAGGCTGTTCAGGGTGGGCCAGGCGGTGCCCGCGGTGGGGATCACGTCGTCGGCGGGCAGCCGCACGGACGGCCAGGTGGGGTCGTCGGGTTGGATCTCGTAGATGGTGCCGCCGTCCTCGCGGAAGGCCCGCAGGACGGTGCCGTCGGTGAAGACGGGGTCGTCGACGCTGCGGACCCGTGCGCCGAAGGCGAGAACACCCGGGCGGGAGCAGCCGGTGTCGGCCGGCGTCAGGGTGGGTCGGACGCGGTGGGCGGGGCTGGCCATGACCCGGTCGGGATGGTCGCGCCAGGGGTGGCCAGGCAGGTCGGCGAGGTCGGGCCGCCACAGGTAGTCGATGACCGTGCCGTCGGGGTCGGTGACCGCGCCGGTGACGATTCCGGTGGTGGGTGCCTGCCCGTCCCGGGCGATGACCGTGACGCGGACACCGGGCGGGTAGAGGCCGTGGGGTGGGGTGAGGGCGTCGGACAGCTTTTCGCCGTGGGTGTCGAGGAAGTCCCGCTGCCGGGGGGAGAGACGGTCGGGTGGGGTGTGGACGGTGAGGTTGACGATCGCGCGTAGCGTGTCGTCGCCGCGGGGGTTGTCGGTGATCGGCATGGTGATGTCGTCCGCGGCGATGACCACCGTCTGGTCGTGCCAGATGCGGTAGCCGAGCTGGTGGCGGGGTGTTCCGCCGACGGTGACCGGGGCGGTGGGGATGACGTCGATCTGGATGGTGCCGTCGGTCCAGGTCCGTGCCGGGGTGTTGGCGTGCATCAGCCGCCCGTAGGTGCCGGCGCGGTCGCCGTACAGGTCGACCCGGCTCGTCCGCGACGGGCGGAACGACAGCGGGACGACCAGGGCGTCGGCGCCGGTCACCTGGGTCGGGTCGGGGTAGGGCTGGTAGGCGAGGGCCAGGTCCCGGAGAACCTCGTGGACGTCCGTGGGCAGCGCGAACCCGAGTCGTTCCTCGAGCTGCCAGCTGGTGACGGCGTGGACGCGCAGCAACGGGTCGGAAGGCGGGGACGCGTCGGCGGTGAACCAGCCACCGGTGCGGGGGAAGGCATTCGCGGTGTAGATCCCGGTGGTCGGATGGTGAGAGATGGCCCACCAGCAGCCTGTGGTTATGAATTTCACCGGGGATTCGTCGACCAGATACATCGGTATCCTCGTGGCTGTTCGGTCCTGGCACAGGCGGACGAAAAGAAAGCGGCGGCGGCCGGGGATACCGCGGGTTTACGGCCGCGGAAAAGGCGTGTCGAAGCCCGGGCCGGCGCCGTCCGCACAAGGGCGGGGCGACGCGCCGGCGCTGTCCCGATCGGCCGGTATAGAGCCGTGGACCGCGGTGGTGACGGCTGCCGCCGTGCCGGGAGCGGTGGCGGGTCCGGCAGAGGGACGGATCACCGGCGCGCCTGCCTCCGGATGCGCACGCGCCGGGACGCGGGTCGGACGGGTGGACACCGTGCCGTCCGGATCCGGGTGGACGGCGACGCAGCGTGCGCCGAGGGCGAGAACCTCCCCGGGCTGGACGGGCGCGTGGCCGTCGGCGAGGCGGGCGTGCAGCACGTCGTCGAGGGAGCGCCAGGCGGTGCCGGCGACCGGGATCAGGTCCCGGCCGTCCAGCGCGACCGGTTCGCGCGGCGCGTCGGGGAAGCGGACCAGGTAGGTGTAGCCGTCGGCGGTGGGGGTCGCGCGGATGGTCTGTCCGGTGCGGGTGTGGCCGTCGTCGGTGAGATAGGTGACGGTCGTCCGGTAGGGCAAGGGCAGTCTCGGGGGGTGGCCGTCCAGTCCGGGGT
>NZ_CAAAFT010000431.1:0-1753 GCF_900634765.1 Candidatus Protofrankia californiensis
CGTCATGCCTCGCCGGACAACACAACGTTAACACATCCCTTCTCAGTGCGAAATCGCGAACCTGCTTCTCTCCAATCCATTCGGGAACAGATGCCGCCTGCACATGATGGATGACTTGATCGCCAGATAGGTGATAGGTTCCGCAGTATCCAATGTAAGGGTTGTTCATGGCGATCGATTCGGCGTCGACATGCGATCCATGTGCGAATTCGGGGACGGATGCGCTCGAGGTGTGACGCCGCGGGTCGCGCAGATGTACGGACATGTGGCCGTCTACCGTGTAGATCAGCAGGCCGCTCGGCTGGGCGCCCATGGGCATGCCGAGAATGTTTCCGCTGCGGTCAGCGACGATGAACGAGATAGGCTGCCACGCTCCGGCCAGGGTGTTTAGCAAGGGACCATGTGCATCGAGGTGGCCCGCAGGATCCGAACTGGTTGCGCCGCTCATGAGGACGAAATCTCCGTGGGGGTTGGCTTAGATTCTTGTTGACCTGTCAGTCCGAGGTCGACAGCAGTTCGTCAAGATATGCACTGAGCCTTTTCCATTTCCGGACTCATTATCCCCTTGGAACCCCCGAAAACGCTTGATCATACCCCGCGGAATCGGTTGATCGCTTCCAGATGACGCTCACGCATCGCCTGGTCACGGACCCCGAGGCCCTCCTCGGGGGCAAGGCAGAGCACCCCGACCTTGCCCTGGTGGAGGTTGCGGTGGACGTCGTAGGCGGCTTGCCCGGTCTCGGCCAGCGGGTACACCCGGGAGACGGTCGGATGGACCAGCCCCTTGGCGATCAGCCGGTTGGCCTCCCACGCCTCGCGGTAGTTCGCGAAATGCGACCCCACCACGCGCTTGAGGTTCATCCACAGGTAGCGGTTGTCGTAGGAGTGCATGAAGCCGCTCGTGGAGGCGCAGGTCACGATCGTCCCGCCGCGCCGGGCGACGTAGACGGAGGCGCCGAAGGTCTCCCGTCCGGGATGTTCGAAGACGATGTCGGGGTCCTCGCCGCCGGTGAGTTCCCGGATCTTCTTGCCGAGACGCTGCCACTCCTTCGGGTCCTGGGTGTGCTCGTCCTTCCAGAAGCGGTAGTCCTCCTCGGTCCGGTCGATCACCAGCTCGGCGCCCATGCGGCGCACGATCTCGGCCTTGCGGGCGGAGGACACGACGCAGACCGGGATCGCGCCGCCGTTGAGGGCCATCTGCGTGGCGTAGGAACCGAGCCCGCCGCTGGCGCCCCAGATCAGTACCACGTCACCCTGCTTCATGTTCGCGCCGTTGCGCGACACCAGCTGGCGGTAGGCGGTGGAGTTCACCAGGCCGGGGGCGGCAGCCTCCTCCCAGCTCAGATGCGCGGGCTTCGGCATGAGCTGGTTCGTCTTGACCAGGGCGAGCTCGGCCAGCCCCCCGAAGTTCGTCTCAAAGCCCCAGATGCGCTGCTCGGGGTCGAGCATCGTGTCGTCGTGGCCCTCGGGACGCTCCAGCTCGACCGACAGGCAGTGGGCCACCACCTCGTCGCCGGGCGACCAGGCGTGCACCGCGGGGCCGGTTTGCAGCACCACCCCGGCGAGATCAGAACCGACCACGTGATACGGCAGGTCGTGTCGCCTGCCGAGCGGGGAAAGCCGGCCGTAGCGCTCCAGGAAACCGAACGTCGGGAGCGGCTCGAAGATCGACGTCCACACGGTGTTGTAGTTGATCGCGGAGGCCATGACCGCGACCAGCGCCTCGCCCGGGCCGAGTTCGGGAGTGGCGACC
>NZ_CAAAFT010000431.1:1817-4515 GCF_900634765.1 Candidatus Protofrankia californiensis
GCCCGCGAAATCCTTCTTGGGCGTGTCACCGGCAAGAATCGCTTCCCTGATTTCGTCCATGATTGACCTCTCTTATACGGTGCCGACATCGAGCAGATGTTCAGTAGACCCGGAAACCCCGCCCGGTCTTGCGACCGAGACATCCGGCCTTGACAAGGCGTTCCAGCAGGGGCGCCGGAGCGTACCCAGGTTCCCGGAACTCCAGGTAGAGGGTTCGCAGGATGGCGAGCGTCACGTCCAGGCCGACGACGTCGGCGAGCGCGAACGGCCCCATGAGGTGCGCACAACCGACCTTCATCGCCGTGTCTATGGCCTCGACGTCCGCGTAATGGGCCTCCAGCATCTTCACGGCGGTGTTGAGATACGAGAACAGCAGGGCGTTGACGATGAAGCCGGCGCGGTCTGCGCACCGGACCGGGTGCTTGCCCGCCGCCCTGGCCACCTCGAACACGGTCGCGGTGACGTCGTCCGCGGTCACCACCGTGGGCACGATCTCCACCAGTCGCATCCGCGGCGCCGGGTTGAACCAGTGCATGCCGACCACGTCCTGCGGACGGGAGGTGGCGGTGGCACACTCGATCACCGGGAGGGACGACGTGGTCGTGGCAAGGACCGCCCCGGAACGCGCGACCCTGTCGAGCTCGGCGAACAACGCCCGCTTGACGTGGATGTCCTCGACGACCGCTTCGATGATGAGATCGCAGTCGGCCAGCGCGGACAGTTCGGTCGAGGAGCGCACCCGGGCGAGGGCGGCGACCCGGTCATCCGAGGAGATCCTGCCCCGTTCGACCGCCTTGTCCAGGGACCGCTCAAGCCTCCTGCGGACAGTGGCGACCTTTTCCTCGTCCCGGGCGCGGAACACCACCTCGTAGCCGGAGCGGGCGCAGACTTCGATGATCCCGCTGGCCATGGTGCCGGTGCCGACGACACCGATCGTGCGTACCGGCCGGGCACCGACCACGGAAGGCCCGAGTTCGGGGGTGGTGACCATGTCGACGATCTCGGACGAGTCGGGGGCGGCGTAGGTGTAGAAGCCGCGGCCGGTCTTGCGGCCGAGCATGCCGGCGGTGACCAGCTGCTTGAGCAGCGGGGCCGGGGCGTGCAGGTGGTCGCAGGAGGTGTGGTGGATTGAGTCGAGGATGTCGTAGGCGCTGTCGAGACCGATCAGGTCGAGCAGCGCCAGCGGACCCATGGGGTGGTTACAGCCGAAGCGCATGGCGGCGTCGATGTCCTCACGGGTGGCGTGGTGCGCCTCCAGCATCCGGATGGCGTTGTCGAGGTAGCCGAACAGCAGGGCGTTCACGATGAACCCGACCCGGTCCCCGGCGACGACGGCGGTCTTTCCGACCTTGGCGACGAGCGTCTCGACATCCTCCAGCACGGACGGGTCGGTGACCACCGTACGGATGATCTCGACCAGGCCCATGATCGGCACCGGGTTGGACCAGTGCGTGCCGACAACCCGGGACGGGCGTGAGGTGCCGGCGGCCAGCTCGGTGATCGACAGGGAGCTGGTGTTCGTCGCGAAGATGGTCCCCGGCGGGCACAGCGTGTCCAGCTCGGCGAAGAGCGCGCGTTTGTCCTCGATCCGCTCGGGGATCGCCTCGATGACCAGCTGGCAGTCCGCCACGGCGGCGAGGTCGGTTCCGGCGTGGATCCGGGCGAGCAGGGCGTCCCGGCCGGCCTCGGTCAGCTTGCCGCGGCTCACCGCGCGGTCGGTGGAGTGCCGGATACGATCGAGCCCGCGGCTCAGCGTCGCGTCGTTGAGCTCGACGCCGACCACCTCGATGCCGGCGCGCGCCAGCACCTCGGCGATTCCGGCGCCCATGGTGCCGAGCCCGACAACTCCGACCTTCGCTGGCGATCCAGTGTGCCCGCCCGGCTCCTTCACTACTACCCACTCCAACGTCGCTGTGTTTGGGTCGATGCCGTAGCGCTCCGGACCGAAGGCACCGACAATCCATGCGGTCATCAGGTCGAACACCTCCGCGTTGAGGTGCATCAGGCTGCGGTGGGCCTCCCCGCTGCGGCTGACCAGGCGGTCTGCGAGCACCTGAAGGTGCTCGCAGACCGCCTGCACGTCGGCCTTGCACCACTCGCCGACCGTGGCGTCGCCGTCGATCAGCCGCTCGACCAGGTCACACCGGATCGGGTTCGCAAGAGCCTCGAAGATCTGTGACGCCATCGTTGCCCTCTCTCCGCGACGACCGAATCATCAACCATCTACTTGATGATCTTAACACTAGGCTCGGGGAAATATCATTAGATAACTTGATAATCTCCCCCGTAGCCCCAGAGGCAGGTCTTTAGTCAATCAGAACGTTGAAGATTGCGCCAGCCTCAAGAGCAAACGTGAGGCTCAGCTCATCCGGAGAGATGGCGGCACGACGGCAACCATCATCATTTTGATGGACGGGCGGTCCGCCCGAACCTGCCGTGGTTGCCGCTGGAAGCCAAGGGATGGCAGGACGACCTGCAGCTTCGTGACCGTCCGCCAGATATGGCGGTGGCTGGCGCTGGAGGCCACCTGGCCGCACGGCCATAGCCAGGAGGCGGAACATCCTACTCGCCCACTTCCTGATAGTGGACGAGTAGGATCATGACGGCAGGCAGAGAGGCGTCGCCCCGCTGCGTGACCGACCAGGTTGCCGTCGGGTCATCGACGCCGTTAGCCGAGCTGACGCAGACGGGACTCTAT
>NZ_CAAAFT010000431.1:4540-11559 GCF_900634765.1 Candidatus Protofrankia californiensis
TCGACGCCGTTAGCCGAGCTGACGCAGACGGGACTCTATGGCCTCGATGACCCGCGGGCGCAGTTCGGCGGCGGGGATGACGGCATCGACGGAGCCGACCTCGACCGCGCGCTGGATGCTGTGCACGCGGTCGAACTCCTCGGCTACCTCGGCGAACTTCTCCGCGCGGACGGAGGTGCGGAGCTCGTCGAGCTCCGCGGTCAGCGCGGCGTGGTCGGGGTAGGCGGCGGCCGTGACCCGGGCCTCCAGGTCGCGCACGCGCGGGTCGTCGGCGGTGCGGGCGTCGACTTCGTCGGAGAACACCACCGCGGCGGCGGGGGCGCCGCCGATCACCGAGGCGAACGAGCCCTCCAGCGCCAGCACGGTCATGTTCGGGTTCAGCGCCTTGGAGAACACCACGAACGCGCCGCCGTGGTACCGCGAGATCACGCAGAACACGATGGGCCCGCGGAAGTTCACGATCGCGCGGCCGATCTCGGCGCCGTACTCCAGCTGCAGGTTGCGCATCGACTCGGGCGAGCCGTCGAAGCCCGACAGGTTCGCCAGCACCACCAGCGGCCGGTTCCCGCTCGCCGCGTTGATCGCCCGCGCGACCTTCTTCGAGGACTGCGGGAACAGCGTGCCCGCGGTATAGGTGTCCGGGCCGTCGGTGGGCGGGAAACCGCGCCGCGGCACCGCCCGCGACTCGATGCCGATCAGGCACGCCGGTATGCCGCCGAGGTGCACGTCCTGCACCACCGCGGTCTCCGCGTCGGCCATGTGCTTGAAGCGTTCCAGCACCCGGTGGTCCTGGTCGGACAGCGCCCGCATCACAGTGCGGATGTCGAACGGCTTCTTACGGTCCGGGTTGGCCCGGGCGGAGAAGATCTCCCCAACGGAGGTGAAGTCGCTGCCAGCCACCGAGTGCGGGTAGTCGGAGATGTCGCGGTCGACGGGGTCGTTCGTCTCCGCCCGCTGCGGAGCATCCTCGCCGGGGGCGACGTACGTGTGGTCGTAGTGCGCCATCAGCACGTCCCGGGCGGCGATCAGGTTCGGCGCCCAGTACTGCGCCTGCCCGTTCGGGCCCATCACCCGGTCGTAGCCGCCGATGCCGAAGTGGTCCTCGGCCGACACGCCACCGGAGAAATCCAGGGCCCGCTTGCCGGTGAGCACCATCGCCGAGTCCTGAATCATCACCAGGATGCCCTTGGTATGCATGAGCATCGTCGCCTCGGCGTTCCAGTAGGGCTGCGCGCCGACGGTGATGCCCGCGAGCACGATGTTGATCTCGCCTCCGGTCTGGGTGAACTCGATGATCCGCTTGAGCGCCGCGGCCACCCAGTCCATGTTCTCCGTGCCCGTCTTCATGGAGATCCGGGCGCCGGAGGACACCGCGTACCACTCCAGCGGCAGCCGCCTCCGCTCGGCCAGGTCCAGCGCGGCGATCACGCGTCGGCACTCCGGCTCCGACAGCGCGCCGAGCGACTTCGTCGGGTCACCGAGCAGCACGACCCTGGTCACACCCTGCGGGTGCAGCCGGGTCGGGGTGGTGACCACGCCCGTGACGATCGCCGCGGTGTTGTGCCCCTTCGGCCGGTCGACCGGTACCAGCGCGTGGTTGTCGTCGAGGTCATGTTCGACGAACTCGCCGAGCTGGTCGGTCAGCTCATACGGGTACATCATCTCGCGGCTGCTCGCGCGCAGCACCTTCAGCCGGTAGTCGTCGAGCGGCTCGACCGGCTCGGCCGAGGGCTCGCCAACGGTCAGCTCGGTGCCGCCCGTGGCGTCGAAGGAGACCCGCACGGCGATCTTGGATAGCTCGCCGGTCCTCGGGTTGCGCTGCCGCGCGATGAACAGGATCTCCTCCAGTCCGGCGCCCGCGGTCGTCGGCAGCACACGCCCGGCGATCATCTCCAGCTCCGCACGGGTGATGTCGCTCGGCGGCCAGACGTAGACCACGATCCGGTTGGTGCTGAAGCGCTTGCCCGACGGTCGCCGCGACTGCGCGCGGCGGATCGAGTCGACGCAGGCGGCCACGGCGTCCTCGGCCGTCGGCAGCGCGACCAGCCGGCCGTCGTGATCGCACTCCCCCATCAGGTCGCGTACCTGGGTGAATGCGACGAGGCGGTCGTCCGACGGGTTCTCCCGCGCCACGCACTGGTAGAGGTACACCTCCTCGTCCAACGACCGCAGCCGGGTGAGGTCGAATTTGCTCAGCCGCTCCAGCTGCATCCGCTGCGCGATGTACGGGTGCAGGCCGCGGATCAGCCGCTCCTCGGCCATCCCGGCGTCCGACGGCCGGAACGTGAAGTGGTGGTGCATCACCGCGCGGCAGCTGCCCGCGACGGTGATGGTGAGCCGACGCACCTGGGGCGGCAGTGGGTACGCGCTGACGACCTCGTGCAGCGCGACCGCGATCGCGGCGGAGTCCGCCGGCTGGTTCTCCCAGGACAGGTAGATGTCAGCGTCGAAGGAGTGCTCGCCGCCAGCCAGCTCCGCGAGCCCGCCCAGCGCCTCGCCCAGCGCGTCGAAGCCCACCGCACAGGAGACGAGCCAGGAGCCCGCGCGCTCGGCCACCACGAATCGGCAGCCGGCGTACTCGGCGGCGCGGACGCCGGTGAGGTCCTTGTTGCCGTAGTACCGGCGGGTCAGCACTTCTAGCATGACCGTGTTGTCCCGGTCGTCGCGCAGCAGCCGCTGGCCCAGCAGCCCCACCAGCGGCTCGGTGCTGCGCACCATCTCGGCGATGCACGCGGCGCGATCCGGCGCGTCCGGGTACGCGTCCAGGTGACGCAGGTGCTCGCGGACACGGGCGTAGACCCGGGCGCGGCGCCGCAGCTGCTGCTGCCGCCGGAACCAGGCGAACACCACGCCGCGCGCGAGGTCGGCGACCCCGGGGAAGCGGACCTTCGTGGCGGCCACCAGCCGCTCCAGCGCCAGACGCGCCGGCTGGTGCACGGACTTGTCCGGCGGCGGCTCCCGCAGCCACGATTGCAGCAGCGCCGCGACGACCGTGGCGGCGGCGACGGCGCGCTGCAGAGCCAGGAAGATCCGGAACACCGCGGCCACGAGCTCGGGGGAGCGTCCCAGGTCGGTGACGCCATAGTGCCCGAGCGCCTTGGCCAGCTTGGCCTGAAACGCCTCCGGCAGCCCGGCCCGCTCGACGTCGAGGCTCCGCAGGTAAGTCTGGAAGTACTCGTGAGCGCTGTGCAGGTGGCCCTCACCGCCGACGTCCGTGCAGGCCGGCCGGTTCCGGCCCAGCTCGGCCAGGTCGGCGAACACTTCGATGAGTTCGAGCTCCTTGGCCAGCGGCCGGTGGCCCTCCTCGGTGGCCGCCCGACACGCGAGGTAGTCATCGAGCACCCGGCGCTCGTCGTGCAGATCGAAGCCCAGCAGCAAAGCGCGCAGATCCTCCAGGCCGCGCGCGGTGCGCTCGCGCGCCGGGACCTCCTCGGGCGCGGCCGGCAGATCCACCCCGGCCGCCGCGGCGGCCGGGGTGTCCTCGACCTCGGCGTCGGCGATCCGCTCCAGCCACAGCAGCGGCACGCCCGCCTCGACCTGTCTGTGCAGGGAGACGACACATTCCTTCACCCGCGCCTTGAACGGCGCCCGCAGCACCGTCTCCATTTTCATGCTCTCCAGCACCAGCAGCGGCGCGCCCGCCTCGACCTCGGCGCCGACCTCCACCGGCATGGCGATGACCAGCGCAGGCGCGGGCGAGCGGACGACGCCGCCCTCGTCGCGGCTGACCCGGTGCGTGACGCCGTCCACCTCGATCAGGTGGACCGGCCCGTGGGTGTCGGTGAGCAGCCGGTACCGGGCGCCGTTGACGACGATCTGCCCGGTGTGCCGGTCGAAGCGGTCGAGCTCGACGTCGGCGGTGCGGACGTCCGCGCCGGCCTCGACGCCGACGCGGAACCGGTGCGGGCCCAGCCGCGCCACGCGCACCCGGTAGCCGACGCCACGCAACTTGAGGTCCAGCGGCCGGCCGCTGTCGTGCTGCACCTGCGGACGTCCGCCGAACGCCGTCGACAGCAGCCGTTGCCGCTCGACGCGCTCCTCCTCCTCGTACGCGTCGATGGCCGCGGCCGCCAGGGCCACGGCGGAGTGCCGGTGCGAGACAAGCCCGTCCTCAGCGCGGACGCGGTCGATCCAGCCGGTGTCCACACTGGCGTCGATCACCTCGGGCCGGTCGAGCAGGTCCAGCAGAAAGCTCTTGTTCGTGGCGCCACCCTCGATGATCACCTCGATCTCCTGAATCGCCCGGCGCAGCCGGCCCAGCGCCTCGTCGCGGTCGCGGCCGTAGGCGATGATCTTCCCGATCATCGAGTCGAAGTCGGCCGGAATGGTGTCGCCCTCGCTGACGCCGGTGTCCACGCGTATGCCGGGCCCGGCCGGCAGCTTCAGCCGCGCGATGCGACCCGGGGACGGCGCGAAGTCGCGGTCGGGGTCCTCGGCGTTGAGCCGGGCCTCGACGGCGTGTCCGCGCTCGACCGGCCGCGCGCCTTGCAGGCGACCGCCCGAGGCCACGTGCAGCTGGGCCTTGACCAGGTCGAACCCGGTGGTGGCCTCGGTGATCGGGTGCTCGACCTGCAGGCGGGTGTTGACCTCGAGGAACGCGAACTGCCTGTCGCCCGGGCGGTAGAGGAACTCCACGGTCGCCGCGCCCCGGTAGCGGACCTTGACGGCCAGCCGCTCGGCCGCGGCCTTGAGCTCGTCCGCCTGCTCCGGGCTGAGCACCGGCGAGGCCGACTCCTCGATCACCTTCTGGTTGCGCCGCTGCACCGTGCAGTCGCGGACGCCGAGCGCCCACGCGGTGTGGCCGTCGGCGATCACCTGGACCTCGACGTGCCGGGCCCCGGTGATCAGGCGCTCCAGGAACATTACGCCGCTGCCGAACGCCCGCACGGCCTCCTGGCTGGTGCGTTCATAGGCGTTGACGAGCTCGGACTCGTCCCTGATCACGCGGATGCCCCGGCCGCCGCCACCCGCGGCCGCCTTGAGCATCAGCGGATAGCCGATCTCGGCGGCCGCCGCCCTGACGGCGTCCAGGCTCTCAACCGCACCGCGGCTCCACGGCGCGACCGGCACGCCGACCTCCTCAGCGATCCGCTTCGCGCCGATCTTGTCGCCGAGCTTGCGCATGGCCTCGGGGCTGGGCCCGATGAAGGCGACCCCGAGCCTCTCACAAAGCTCTGCGCACGCCGGGTCCTCCGCGACGAAGCCCCAGCCGACCCACGCGGCGTCGGCCCCGGTCTCCACCAGCGCGCGTTCCAGGACCCTCAGGTCGAGATAGGGACGCGCGGCGGCCGGGCCGAGATAGTAGGCTCTGTCGGCCGCGCGCACGAACGTCGCGGTGCGGTCAACGTCGGTGTACAGGGCGACAGTCTCGATCCGTGTATTGGTCTCGGCGGCCAGCTCCTGAACGGCGCGGATGACGCGCATCGCGGCCTCACCACGGTTGACGATGACGACACAGCGGATCACGGCTGAGCCCTTCTGCTCATGACTGGTCGGAATGTGGGGATGGCACCCGGCCGGTCGGCTCGGCGAGCCGAAGACCCGGACAGTTGATCCAATGACAGGCATTTCTAAGCCAATAGGTTGATATAAGCTTAGCTCGATCAAGGCCGTTCGTCAATGAAACGGTTGACGAACGGCTGCGACGACCGTCCCGGACTCAGGCAGGAGCGTGACTGGCCCGTGTTGATCAGATCGGGGTCGATCTCGTCGTCGTCCAGCGCAAGGCGACCCCACCCCACGTCGCGCCGCCGCCAAAAGCCACCAGCAGGAGCAGGGAGTCCTGCTGGAGCCGGCCGGCCCGCACGGCGTCATCCAGCGTGATCGGCACGGAAGCTGCACCGGTGTTGCCGTACTTGCCGACGGTGAGATGCATCATGTCTGGAGCGAGCCTCAGCGTCTCGGCCAGGTCGGCCAGCATCACGCCGTTCGCCTGATGGGGCACGATGAGATCGACATCGGGCAGCGTTACGCCCACAGCCGTGCACAGGTCCGTCACGACTCCTGCCATCTTCTCGGTTGCCAGGCGACGGACCTCCCGGCCGTTCATCGTGAAAAAGCCTCCGGGGGGGACCTGGATCAAGTCCGCGTGGCGTCCGTCCGAGGACAGGGTGCTCGCCAGCAGGCCCTGTCCGCCAGGTACCTTGCCGAGGACGACCGCGCCAGCACCGTCTCCGAAAAGAATCGAGGTGCGGGGGTCGGTGTAATCAAGAATGTGCGAATAGATGTCGGCGCCAATAACCAAGGCGGTGGAATACGCCGGGTCCGCGACAAGCATGGAGTGGGCGACCTTCAGCGCGTAGATGAAGCCGGTGCAGACAGCTTGGATGTCGAAGGCGAACGCTCGAGTGGCGCCGATCGCTTCTTGAACGCGGCATGCGGTGGCGGGCATGGGCTGGTCGGGTGTGGAGGTGGCGACCACGATCACATCGATGGCTCCGGCTTTTATTCCTGCCGCGCCGATCGCCTGTCGTGCGGCGGGGGCAGCCAGATCGGAGGTGACCTCGCGCGGTGCTGCCACACGGCGTTCGCGGATGCGGGTCTTCTCGAAGATATAGCCGCGGTCGAGGCCGAGACGATCTTCCATTTCCTCGCTCGTGACAATTTTTTCCGGAAGATATGATCCGGTTCCAAGGATGACTGTCCTCACAACGACCTCCTATAGGGTCCGAGGCTACAACAGTTCGTCGAGATACGCACTGAGTTCTGCGATTGTCGGGTGCTCCCAAATCGAGGCGACCGGGATGGAGACCTCGAATAGCTGCTGGATTCGTTCGCGGAGTTCCAGGGCGCGCAGGGAGTCCAGGCCGAGCTCCGCAAAGGTGGCGCTGGTGCTCACCCGACGCGCCCGCAACCCGAGGAGTTCGCGCACGGTTTCAACGAGGTGCTTCGCGATAACCCTGCGGCGTTCGTCTCCGGTATGCCGTTGAATCTCGGCACGGACGTCGGCGGCCCTCTCAGCGTCCGGACGTTGCTCGGCCGGCTCGGCAGGCGCCGGCCGGACTGGGTTGGTCGGTTGT
>NZ_CAAAFT010000432.1:0-9976 GCF_900634765.1 Candidatus Protofrankia californiensis
CCGTCGCTACCGGCCCGACGGATTCCGGCGGTCGCGGCGGGTCCAGCAGATCGTGTGCCAGTGCCTGCGGTCGGCGACCTGGTCGTCGAGCCAGCACACCACATGCGGGGTGGCCGGGAGTATCTCCTGCTCACAGCCAGGGCAGCGGTAGTACTTGTACGCGGCCGCCCCGCTGACCCGGCGGACGATCCAGTCTCCGTCCGGATGCCGTTCGGTTATCTCGGATCCGACGATCACGGGCGGCTGAGGTGCCTGCGCCCGCACCCGCCGGGACCGTCGCCGGGTCACCTCGGGCGCGTTGCCGACGGACCCTGCGGGCGGTGGGTCCACGATCCACCCGGCTGCGGCCCGCTCGACGGCGATCCGTCGGAGCGCGACCCACCGGATGCGGATGGGGTGGACGGCGGTGTGTCAGTTGCCGATGTCCGGTTGACGACTTCGCCTTCGACGACACGGTGCGGGTCCGCACCGGCTGCCGGGTGACGCCGGGAAGCATTGATCCGATCGATGGTCGACTCGGCGATCGTCTTCGCCAGTTTCACCTTCCGGATCACCCCCCGCGGTGACGACAGCGCGGAGGAGGCACCCAGCATGATCTGGAAGGCTCGGTCGCTGCCGCGCCAGTGCTCCCGCAGCACAGCCTCACCCGCGCCGATCTCCAGGCGACGGAACGCGAAGGCCACGATCGCGACATCGTCGAGCTGACCCACCACCGGGATCAGATTCGTCAGCCGGTTCTTCGGAGACACCAGATACGCAAGCGCCCCGGCGGCCTCCAACTTGGCCGACTGGGAAACCCGCGGATCAGCCAGGACGCGCCTGAGCATCACCACGAAATCGGGCACGAACGTTACGATCTCGCGACCCACTTCCCGGGCAGCATCCTTGTCCAGCGGGATCATCGCGGCATCCTCCGGTGCGGCAGCGGGAGCCGGCGTGTCGGTGACGAATCACGCCGTACGGCGCCATCGTAGGCGACGAAGCCAATGCCGGAGCCGGCCCTAAACCGGTGTGGTGGTCAGTAGACCCGGAACCCCCGGCGGGTCTTGCGACCGAGATAACCCGCCCTGACAAGGTGTTCGAGCAGGGGCGCCGGAGCGTAGCCGGGCTCCCGGAACTCCAGGTACAAAGCGCGCTGGATGGCGAGCGTCACATCCAGACCGACGACGTCGGCGAGTCCGAACGGCCCCATCGGGTGACCGCAGCCGACCTTCATTGCCGTGTCAATGGTCTCGACGTCCGCGTAATGGGCCTCCAGCATCTTCACGGCGTCATTGAGGTAGGGGAACAGCAGGGCGTTGACGATGAAGCCGGCGCGGTCACCGCACAGCACCGGATGCTTACCCGCCGCCCGCGCCACCTCGAAAGCCGTGGCGGTGACGTCGTCGGCGGTCAGGACGGTGGGCACGATCTCCACCAGGCGCATCACCTGCGCCGGGTTGAACCAGTGCATCCCCACCACGTCCTGCGGGCGGGCGGTGGCGGTCGCGCATTCGATCACCGGCAGGGACGACGTGGTCGTCGCGAGGACCGCCCCGGGACGCACCACCGCGTCGAGTGCGGCGAACAGGGCGCGTTTGACCGCGAGATCCTCCACGACCGCCTCGACGATGAGGTCGCAGCCGGCGAGGGCGGACAGGTCGGTCGTGCCCCGTACCCGGGCCAGGGCCGCGGCCCGGTCGTCCGAGGAGATCTTTCCCTTCTCGACGCCCCGCTCGAGCGAGCGTTCCAGCTTCTTGCGGACAGCGGCGATCTTCTCCTCACCGCGAGCATGGAATACCACGTCGTAGCCGTACCGGGCGCAGACCTCGACGATCCCGGCGGCCATGGTTCCGCTGCCGACGACGCCTGTCGTGCGCACCGGCCGGGCCTGTCCGCCGGCTGCCGGCCCGGCCGCCGTCACCGCGTCGACGATCTCGGAGGCGTCAGGGGCCGCGTACGTGTAGAAGCCACGCCCGGTCTTGCGGCCGAGCATCCCGGCGGTGACCAGCTGCTTGAGCATCGGCGCCGGAGCGTGCAGGTGGTCCCGGGACGTGTGGTAGATCGAGTCGAGGATCTCGTAGGCCGAATCGAGCCCGATCAGATCGAGCAGCGCGAGCGGGCCCATCGGGTGCGCGCAGCCCAGGCGCATGGCCGCGTCGATGTCCTCGCGGGTGGCATAGTGCGCTTCCAGCATCCGCACGGCGCTGTTCAGGTAGCCGAACAGCAGGGCGTTGACGATGAAGCCGGCCCGGTCCGCGGCGATCACCGCGGTCTTGCCGACCTTCGTGACGAGGGCTTCGACGTCCTCCAGCACCGTCGCGTCGGTGACAACCGTGCGGACGATCTCGACCAGCCCCATGATCGGCGCCGGGTTGAACCAGTGGGTGCCGACGACCCGGGACGAACGGGAGGTCCCAGTGGCGAGTTCGGTAACGGACAGTGAGCTGGTGTTCGTCGCGATGATGGTCCCGGACGGACACAGCGCGTCCAGCACGGCGAGGACCGCCCGCTTGTCCTCGATCCGCTCGGGTACCGCCTCGATGACCAGCCGGCAGTCCGCCACCGCCGACAGGTCGGTGCCGGCGTGGATCCGCGTGAACAGCGCGTCCCGGTCGGCCTCGGTCAGCTTGCCGCGGCTGACCGCCCGGTCCGTCGAGTGGCGGACGTGCCCGAGCCCCCGGGCCAGCGTCTCACCGTTGAGCTCGACGCCCACCACGTCGATGCCGGCGCGCGCCAGGACCTCGGTGATCCCCGCGCCCATGGTGCCGAGCCCCACCACGCCGATCCTCGTGAAGTCCTGAGCCATGCCGGACCGCCCCTCTCGTCGCTGTCGTTGTGCCCGCCAGAGGTGCGCGAATACTCCCAGATCTTCGACGCGCAAGCTCACGACCGCCACTTCACGTGGCATTCACCCGCAAACAGGGCAATCGATCAGCAATCGGACGACCGACCGTTCTCGGGAATCGAATCCCCGACGAGAAGGGCGGTGTTGCGGCCTGCGCCCGTGCCGATCTCCGGAATATCCATGTCTTCCGGTACTTCGAGCAGGTCGAACATCCTGCTCATGACCGCCGGCGCGCTGGATGAGCCGGTCGGGAAGGGACCTGACACTCCCATCGCCCCGGACAACCCCTGACTCACCGCCACCAGCCACGACAGGACGGTACGGATCTGGGACCGGACATCAGGACAGATCGTCACCATGATGCAAACCGGCGGACGCCTGCCCACCTACACCTGGAACTCCGACGGCCGTGGTCTGGTTGTGGGAGGGGAATGGGGAGTGCATTTCCACGAATCCCGCCCCGACATCCCAGCACAATAGCTTCTGATATTCATACTAAGGGCCTAGAATACAATAAGTTGCTTTCTTGCGGGGCATCTGCGCAGGTCAGGGCGTTGTGATGGCGTCCCTGCACAGCCGCACGGCACCTGGCTCGCCACCAACGACAGCAACGACAGCAACGACAGCAACGACAGCACAGTACGCATCTGGGACCGGACATCAGGGAGGGTTCTCATCATGATGCGGACCGATGGAGCCCTGTACGCCTGTGCCTGGACTTCCGACGGTCGTGGTCTGGCTGTGCGCGGTGAACAGGGGGTGTACTTCTACGAGTTCCGCCCCGGTATCCCAGCGCAATAGCTTCTGGTATTCATAAAGAATACGCAGGATCAGAACAGGGTGGGGATCGCGGGGGCCAGGCCGCGCAGGGCGTCGTAGTCGACCGTGACGCAACTCAGGCCCCGGTCCGCGGCGAGCAGGCGAGCCTGCGGGGTGATCGACTGCGCCACCAGGATCCCCCGCACCGGGTGGGGCAGGAAGGGATCGTCCCGCAGCCGGGCGAGATAGCGGGTGAGCTGTTCGACGCCGTCGATCTCGCCCTTGCGTTTCACCTCGACCGCGACGCTCGCGCCGTCGGCGTCCCGGCAGAGCAGGTCGACCGGGCCGATGCCCGTCTCGTACTCGCGGCGCACCAGGGTGAGACCCTCCTGGATCGCGTCCGGACGCTCGGCGAGCAGGACCTGCAGGTGCGCCTCGACGCCGTCCTTCTGCAGGCCGGGGTCCACGCCGAGATCGTGCGAGGAGTCATGCATGATCTCTTCAAGGGTGATGACGAGCTGCTCGTCCGCGCGGTTGGTCACCCGCCAGACACCGTCCGCCTCGGCTATCACGCAGGGCGGACTCATCCAGTTCAGCGGCTTGTAGGCTCGCCCGTCGGCGTGGATGGACACCGACCCGTCCGCCTTCACCAGCAGCAGGCGGACGGCGCTGGGCAGGTGTGCCGTCAGCCGGCCCACATAGTCGACGCTGCACCTGGCTATCACGAGACGCACGGTTTGGCACCTTACCGCGTGCCCCCCGGGGCAGGGCGGTCAGGTCGTCCGCCGGTCAGGTACGTGAAGATCGGATGGACGTAGGTCGGTCGGGTCAGCGCTGCTCAGGCCGTCGCGCCGGTCAGACATGCGAAGGTCGGGTGGACGTAGGTCGAGTCGGCGCAGGTCCGGTCGGTCTGCGTAGGTCAGACAGGTGGTCGGGTGGTCGTGCGACCGTCGGTAGGCGTGCGACCGTCGGATCCGGACGGCTCGGGCCCGAACGGTTCCAGATCCTGAGCGTCCTCACCGGATGTCGCCAGCTCCCGCCGGGTCAGTTGCGGTAATACCCACCACAGCGCGACGAAGAACGCCACGGTCGCCGAGCAGATCAGGACGGTGGCGAGCGAACCCATGAGCACGTCGACGACTAGCAGGACGGCGCCGTTGATACCAGCGCCCAGCATGACCAGCCCGGCCAGCGCCATGGTGTTGGCCGCGGCGACCAGCTGGGCGCGAGCGCCCCGGCGGAACACCATCCGGTGGTAGGCCACCGGGCCGATCAGAAGCGCGGACGCGGCGGCGACCACCAGCAGCGTGACGAGGTAGAGCGTCCGCTGGAAGTCGGTCACCCGGCTCCAGCGCTGGGTGAAGGGGAGGGTGAGCAGGAAGGCGAAGAGGATCTGCACACCGGCCTGCGCCACCCGGATCTCCTGGAGTAACTCGTTCCAGTTCCGGTCGAGACGCCTGGCCTCCGGCTCCGGGGAACCGTCCCGCAGACCGTCCGAACGACCGCACATCGCCATGTGAGCGTCACGAGGCGGATGCGGCAGGAGGGTCGCTCCCCCGTGCGGCAGCCTTCCGTGCGGCGACAAGGTCGTCGAGCAGGCGCATCCGGCTGGAGTAACGCTGCGCGTAGCGGTCCGCCCGATCCGCGGGCAGCCTGGCCAGCCGCACCGGGTCGCCGTTGTCGGCCATGTCCGCCCGCTTCACGGCGACGGCGAGGTCGTCGGCGGCAACGCGGGCAAGGTAGTCCTCCACCGGCTCTCCCGGACGGTGGCTGAGCGCGTCGACCGCCGCTACGACGGCGGGCGGATAACCGAGAGAAACCAGATCCTCCACGGTGACCGCGGAGTCCTCGACGACGTCGTGGAGCACCGCCGCCATCTGCGCGTGCTCGCGGTCGACCCCGGCCTCGTCCGCGGCGGCGACAACCGCCCGCATCACCCGCAGCGGATGGCCGATGTATTCCTCGCCGACCTTGTCGAGCTGGCCGGCGTGGGCACGGGTGGCCAGCGCCACCGCGTCGTCCAGGGACGGAGCGTCGGAGACCACCCTGGGGACGGTACGCGCCCGCAGGCTGCCTCGCACATCGGATTCGACCTGGCGAAACATCTCTCACCAGGCCCTTTGTGCAGCTCGCTCCTTGCGCGGCAGAACCAGCCACGTGGCCTGAGCAGCTACCGCCGTACGAACAGGCGACCGCGGTGCGAGCGGCCGCCCGCAGCCCGGAGCATGAAGGTTCAGGAAAGTTTGAGGAACCCGGTCCGGTCCGGTCGACAGGCTCAGCTGGTCGGTGTCAGCTGGTGGGTCGGGGTCAGCCGGTGGGTCGGAGTCAGTCCAGACCGTTGGCGGCTCGGACGACGTCGACTATGCCGTCCATGATCTCGGTGAGGCCGTAGTCCTTCGGTGTGTACACCGCGGCGACGCCGAGGGTCCTCAGCCGCTCGGCGTCCGCCTGCGGAATGATGCCACCGACAACCACGGGCACGTCACCGACGCCGGCCGCGCGCATCCCGTCGAGCACGACGGGCACCAGCTCCATGTGCGAGCCGGACAGCACCGACAGACCCACGACGTGGACGTCCTCCTCCACGGCGGCGGCGACGATCTGCGCGGGGGTGAGCCGGATGCCCTGGTAGACCACTTCGAAACCGGCGTCCCGGGCCCGCACGGCGATCTGCTCGGCACCGTTGGAATGCCCGTCCAGGCCGGGCTTGCCGACGAGGAACTTCAGCCGGCGCCCGAGCTCCTTGCCGGTCGCCACGACCCGTTCCCGGACGTCGGTGAGCTGCCGGCCGCCCGCATGCACCGACGAAGCGGCGGACACCCCGGTCGGAGCCCGGTACTCGCCGAACACCTCCCGCAGGGCACCGGCCCACTCACCGGTGGTGACGCCCACGCGGGCGCAGGCGAGCGTGGCCGCCATCAGGTTCGCGTCGGTCTTCGCCGCGTCCCGCAGGCCCTGGAGGGCATCGTCCACGACGCGCGCGTCACGGCCGGCCCGCCATGCCTCGATGTCGGTGCGGGCGGCCTCCTCCACGGCCGGATCCACCGTCTGGATCGCCGTCGTCAGGTCGGCGAGCAACGGGTTCGGCTCGGTGGAGGTGAAGGCGTTCACGCCCACCACCACGTCCTCGCCCGATTCGATGCGCACCCGGCGGGTCGCATGCGAACGGACGAGCTCGGACTTCATGTAGCCGCTTTCGACCGCGGCAACCGCGCCACCCATGGCCTGCACCCGGTCGATCTCGGCCTGGGCGGCCTCGGCGAGGTCGGCCACCCGGCGCTCCACGACGACGGAGCCCTCGAAGAGGTCGGGGTACTCCAGCAGGTCGGTTTCGTGGGCGAGGATCTGCTGGATGCGCAGGGACCACTGCTGGTCCCAGGGCCTGGGCAGGCCGAGCGCCTCGTTCCAGGCCGGTAGCTGCAACGCCCGGCAGCGGGCGTCCTTCGACAGCGTCACGCCGAGGGCTTCCAGCACGATCCGGATGACGTTGTTCTCCGGCTGCGCCTCGGTCAGGCCGAGGGAGTTGACCTGGACGCCGTAGCGGAACCGTCGGTGACGTGGATCCTCGACGCCGTAGCGGGTCCGCAGCAGCGTGTCCCACAGCCGCGTGAACGCCCGCATCTTGCACATCTCCTCGACGAAGCGGACGCCGGCATTGACGAAGAAGGAGATCCGGGCGCACACCTCGCCGGTGCGTTCCGCCGGCACCTGCCCCGAGGCGACCACGGCGTCGAGCACGGCAATGGCCGTGCACATCGAGTAGGCGATCTCCTGGACGGGGGTGGCGCCCGCCTCCTGCAGGTGGTAACTGCAGATGTTGATCGGATTCCACTTGGGGATCTCGGTCACCGTGTAGGCGATCATGTCTGTGATCAGCCGCAGCGACGGCGCCGGCGGGAACACGTACGTCCCGCGGGAGAGGTACTCCTTGATGATGTCGTTCTGGGTGGTACCGACGAGTGCGGCCACGTCCGCGCCCTGCTCCTGCGCGACGACCTGGTAGAGCGCGAGCAGCCACATGGCCGTCGCGTTGATCGTCATCGAGGTGTTCATCTGGCCCAGCGGAATGTCGTGGAACAGCGCGCGCATGTCGCCGACGTGGGCGATCGGCACGCCGACCTTGCCGACCTCGCCGCGGGCGAGCTCATGGCCGGGGTCGTAGCCGGTCTGGGTCGGCAGGTCGAACGCGACCGAGAGCCCGGTCTGCCCCTTGGCCAGATTCCGGCGATAGAGGGCGTTGGTCTCCGCCGGGCTGGAATGGCCCGCATAGGTCCGGATGATCCACGGCCGGTCCCGCTGCGGACGAGCCTGCTCGGACTGGTCCTGCCGCGTCGCATCCGCCATCGCCACACCCGCTCCCGAAGGGTTGTCGGACGGCAAGAGCGTACCGGCGCGTACCGTCACGCGCCCGAACAGAGCGGCGGGCGTCCCTGCCACGCGGTGAACAGGCCGGTCGGCAAACCGTCGCAGGCCCTGGCACCCTGCGCGATCCGCTTCCACGGCCCGTTGCCCACCCGCTTCCACACCTGCGGGTTCGGCGGGGCCGCGGTCACGCCCGTGACCTGCGCCAGACCCACGGCCCAGTACTCGTCGGTGGCGCTGTCAGCGCCTTCAACGGCCCCGTAGAAGAGCTTTCCCTGCGGTATGACAACGTCGTCAGCGGTCAGCCCCGCGACACCGGCCTCCCGCAGGGCGTACGTGAGACTCACGCTGAAGGCACGACGATCCACGGGCCGAACCTTCATCTGGTGGGCCGTACCCGGCTGGCGGCTGCCTTCCCATGCGGACGGTTCCAGGGGCGGTTGCAGCTCGGCCAGTGGTGCGGCGGTGGGCGCCGTCCGGGGTGCGGGCGTGTCCGCCGGTGCCGTGGCCAGACCGATGGCCACCCCCAGGCCGATCGCGGCGGCGAACGCGCCCGCGATGATCAGTGGGCGGCGCGGGTCGGCGGGCCGGCCGCCACCTCTGCGGTACGCCCGACCACCCGCTGGGCTCAGCCGCTGCGCATCGACGTCGAGCATGTCCCTCCCCGGCCGGCCCCATCATTCCACGTTGTACGGCTACGTCCCGAAACCGGGTGCCGCCGTCCACACCAGTCAGCCACAGCCCATCACACCGGTCGGCCACAGCAGATCAGGCATGACCGACATGGAACAGATCGGCGTCCTCGACCTGGAGGAAACGTCCGAGACGATTCGCCGACAGCAGCCTGTCCAGATCGGCGGGCACATCGACGAGCACCATCGACCGTCCGGAACGCCGAGCCCGCCGCGCCCCACCCAGCAGCACGCCGAGCGCCGCATGATCGACAAGCTCCAGGTCCGCCACGTTCACCCGCAGCCGCCCCCTGCCAGCATCGATCGCGGTATGCAGCCGCAGCCGCAGATCACCGACCGTCCGCACATCGACCCGGCCGTGCAGGCGCACGGTCTGGAGCTCTTTACCACCGTCGTTACGAAGCATCACGTTCTCGCTCATCAGGCCTCCCGTCCCCCCTGATCCATGCCCTGACCGATCGGACATCCGCAAGCACTTGGGGTCTTCAGGCGACGCGAGAGAAGCTGCGCTCGCGCCACCTGAAAGCCGACCAGGGCATGCCCGGCGATCAGAGGTTGTCGGACGTGGCCGGCCGCGCATCCCGGCCGACGGTTCCCATACCCTCCGTTTCGATCCGTGTCGCACCAACGGCGAAGTGTGCAATGCCTCGCCAATAACGCCAGTATCTATGGTCACAGAGTGGCCGTTCAGATGGACTGACGTGCATGGCTGCGAAATCGTCACTCGGATTGCCTCGCGCCCTGACCCACTGAGCCAGGGCGCCGGGTGCTCGGGCGGCGGAATCGTTATTCGGATTGCCGCGCAACGCGACGAGGAGACGAAACACGCAATACAAACAACTATAACGCTATGTTCGGCCAAGACTACGCTTACGACTGCGACGCGACCCACGTATGAACGCCTGCGCACAAGCGACGGCGCTGAGACGATGAAGACCGTCCGGCCCGTCGGCCCGGACAGCCGGGAGGTGACGGTGCCACTGAACAGCCTGCACTACACGATCGGTCCGGCCATCGCCGTCGCCGCCACCGCCGTACTCGTGGCGGTGTGCAGATGGGTCTTCACACCGACCCGGACGCGCGGTAACCCGGACGTCTCCCTCTACCACGCCGACTTCGGCATGCTGGTACCCATAGCAACACTACGCACACCATCGGAGGCGGACCGGATGCGCCAGCTCCTGCGTCAGCACGGGATCCGGTCGACCTCGGGCGCGGCGGCACTCGGTCCGATCCAGGTGAACGCCGACGGGAAGATCCGGCGCCACCACACCTCCGCATGGCACGTCATGGTGTTCCCCGAGGACTCCATGCGGGCCCGCGCGGTGGTGGCCGG
>NZ_CAAAFT010000432.1:10166-17161 GCF_900634765.1 Candidatus Protofrankia californiensis
CCTCCGCATGGCACGTCATGGTGTTCCCCGAGGACTCCATGCGGGCCCGCGCGGTGGTGGCCGGCACGGAACGGGACTGGGCCTGAAGACCTCTCTGTCCGCCAGGTCCACGTCTGTTCAGCGACCTCCCGGGTCCGCACATCCCGCAAGCGACTCCCGCCGGATGTCCGCGCCGAGAACGCGCAACTGCTCGACGAAAGCGGCGTAGCCGCGGTCGATGTGGTGGACCTCGCTGACGCTGGTGGTCCCTTCCGCCACCAGACCGGCCAGCACAAGCCCGGCCCCCGCCCGGACGTCCGAGGCCACCACATGCGTGCCGACCAGGCGGTCACTGCGGCGTACCACGACATGGTGGCCGTCGGTACGCAGCTCCGCGCCGAGTTTGCGCAGCTCGCGGCAGAACACGAAGCGGCTGTCGAAGACGTTCTCGGTGATCAGGGAGACGCCTTCGCTGACCGCTTCCAGGGCGATGGTCTGTGGCAGGAGATCCGTCGGGAAACCCGGATAGGGCAGGGTCACCACGTCGATCGAACGCGGCGGACGGTCCGCCAGGACCCGGAAGCCGTCCGGCTTGGTGTCCACTGTGGCACCCGCCGTCGTCAGCTTGTCGAGCACGATCTCAAGGTGGTCGGCACGGCCACCCCGGATCATCACGTCACCACCGGTCATGAGCGCGCCGATGGCGAAAGTCCCGGCCACGATCCTGTCCGCGACGGTGCTGTGCGTGGTCGGCCGCAGTTCGTCAACTCCCTCGATGACCAGCGTGGACGTGCCCGCTCCGTCGAGATGCGCGCCCATCGACACGAGCATCGCGCACAGATCGGCGATCTCGGGCTCACGAGCGGCGTTGTCGATCACCGTGGTGCCCTTGGCGAGCACCCCGGCCATCAGCAGGTTCTCGGTGGCACCGACACTGGGGAAGTCCAGCCAGATCGATGCCCCCTGCAGGCGGCCGGACGAACGGGCCACCAGGATCCCGGCCTCGACGTCCACCACGGCTCCGAGCTTGGTCAGCCCGTTGACGTGCATGTCCAGCGCGCGTGCGCCGATGGCGTCCCCGCCCGGAAGCGCCACCCGTGCCTCACCGCACCGGGCGACAAGCGGCCCGAGCACCACGACCGACGCCCGGATCCGCCGGACGAGATCACCGTCAGCCGCGGCACCGGGCCTCGCCGGCACGTCGATCGACAGTGAGCCCTGGGAGGTGTCCCGCTCGACGGTTGCCCCGAGCGCGCGCAGGACGTCGGCCATGACGGCCACGTCGAGAATGTCGGGTACCGCGCGAAGGGTCGTACGGCCATACGCCAACAGGCTCGCGGCCATCAGTTTGAGCACAGAGTTCTTCGCTCCCGGGACACGTACCTCGCCGGCCAGCCGATAGCCGCCCGTGGCGACGAACCGTTCCACGGGAGTCGATGCTATGGCCTTGCCAGCTGGTCTTCCGGGTCGGCCGGCCGGTGCGGCGAGGCCAGGTCGGCACACAGCGTCCCTGGCCTGATCGCTCCAGCAACGACTAACCGGCCCTGCCGGCAAAAGTCCTCGGATGGGTTCGGTTCGCCGCCGGAGGCCCTAAAACCCCTACCGACCATGCCTTCTCGCGCGCCCGGAGGCCCTAAGAACCCCTACAGTGTGGCAGCATGGCCATTCACCTGACCCGGATCTACACACGGACCGGGGACGACGGTACAACCGCACTCGGCGACATGTCCCGGGTTCGCAAGACCGACCCGCGACTGGCCGCATACGCGGACGTGGACGAGACGAACGCGGCCATCGGCGTGGCGCTGGCCCTCGGCGCGCTCGCCGAGGACGTCCGGGCGCTGCTGGCCCAGGTGCAGAACGACCTCTTCGATCTCGGCGCGGATCTGTGCACGCCGGTCGTGGACAACCCGGGATTCCCCCCGCTCCGGGTGAGCGAGGCCTACATCGACCGTCTGGAGGAGGCCTGCGACCGGTACAACGAGCACCTCCCCAAGCTGGATTCGTTCATCCTGCCGGGAGGCTCGGCCGGCGCCGCCCTGCTGCATGTCGCGCGGACGGTCACCCGCCGCGCGGAACGCTCCACCTGGGCGCTGATGGAGCACGATCCGGAGCGCACCAGCGCCCTGCCCGCTCGTTACCTCAACAGACTCTCCGATCTGCTGTTCATCCTCTCGCGCGTCGCCAACCCCGGCGGAGACGTGCTGTGGAAGCCGGGTGCCAACCGCTGAAGATGATCACAATGAAGGCGACGCGAAAATGATGATCGCGCTGCCTTGACCGGTGCAGCTGTCCCGAGGCCTGTCAGGAACCCGTCGACACGACCCCGTGTTCCACGAGGATGCTGACACCCTGCTTGGTCACTGACAGGAATCCGCCGTCGACATCGACGCTCAGGGTCTCTGCGCCGGTCTTCACCCGTACCTGACTGCCCGCGGCGAGGACCCCGAGCAGCGAGACGTGCCCGGTCAGCACCCCGATATCGCCTTCTGTGGTCCGTGCGACGACCATGTCGGCCTCCCCTGACCACACTTCACGTTCCGGCGAGAGGATCGCCACCCGCATCGGCATAGCGCTGCCGTCCTTCCCGCTGTCGTAGGCCCGCAGTCCTGCGGGCCGCATGCCCTCACAGTTCGTGAATCCTGGATCCGGACCTACCACGTCGCTTCGCGACGCGGCAGGAACCTCGGTATGCGCTCACCAACATCCAGGAGACAGGTCCTAGCGACCCTTGGGCCTCCGAGTGCGCGAAAAAAGCCATGATCGCGCACCCTTTGGCCTACTAGAGCGTCTCGGCTTTCTTCTCGGCGTCCTCGATCCCGCCGCACATGAAGAAGGCCTGTTCCGGAAGATGGTCATACTCACCCTCGGTCAGCTTCTTGAAGGACTTGATCGTCTCCTCGAGCGGAACGAACGTGCCCGGAATGCCGGTGAACTGCTCGGCGACGAAGAACGGCTGCGACAGGAAGCGCTGGATCCGCCGCGCCCGGTTGACAAGGATCTTGTCTTCTTCCGAAAGCTCGTCGATTCCGAGAATGGCGATGATGTCCTGCAAGTCCTTGTAACGCTGCAGGATCCGCTGCACCTCGCGCGCCACGTCGTAGTGTTCCTGGCCGAGGTAACGGGCGTCGAGGATGCGCGAGGTCGAGTCGAGTGGGTCGACAGCCGGGTAGATCCCCAGGTCGGAGATGGCCCGGGAGAGCACCGTGGTCGCGTCGAGGTGGGTGAACGTCGTGTGCGGCGCCGGGTCGGTAATGTCGTCCGCGGGCACGTAGATCGCCTGGAGGGATGTGATCGAGTGACCACGCGTAGAGGTGATCCGTTCCTGCAGGACACCCATCTCGTCAGCCAGGGTCGGCTGATAACCCACCGCGCTCGGCATACGTCCGAGCAGAGTGGAGACCTCCGAACCGGCCTGGGTGAACCGGAAGATGTTGTCGATGAACAGCAGCACGTCCTGCTTCTGGACATCGCGGAAGTACTCCGCCATGGTCAGCGCCGCGAGCGCGATCCGCAGGCGGGTGCCGGGCGGCTCGTCCATCTGGCCGAACACCAGCGCGGTGTCGTTGATGACGCCGGCCTCTGTCATCTCCAGGAACAGGTCGTTGCCCTCACGGGTCCGTTCGCCGACGCCGGCGAACACCGAGACACCGCTGAACTGCTTGGCAACACGGTTGATCATTTCCTGGATGACGACCGTCTTGCCGACACCCGCCCCACCGAACAAGCCGATCTTCCCACCACGTACGTAGGGCGCCAGCAGGTCGATGACCTTGATGCCGGTCGGGAACATCTCCGTCTTCGACTCGAGCTGGTCGAAGGCGGGTGCCTGTGCGTGGATCGGCATGCGCACATCCGCGTCGACGCTTGGGACGTCGAGCGGCTCGCCGAGTACGTTGAACACGTGTCCCCGGGTGGCGTTGCCGACGGGAACGGTGATCGGTGAGCCGGTATCGTGGACGGGCGCCCCGCGCACCAGACCGTCGGTCTGCTGCATGGAGATCGTCCGTACGGTGTTGTCACCGATGTGCTGCGCGACCTCAAGCGTGAGCGTCGCGGTCTGTCCGTTGATGGTGCGGTCAACGCGCAGCGCACGGTAGATCTCGGGGATCTCCTCGGGTGCGAACTCCACATCGACGACCGGGCCGATTACACGGGCGACCCGGCCGGTCCCAGGGGCCTTGCCCTCCGCCGCGGCGGGCGAGGTGGTGGTGACGGTCATGGCGTCCTCGGTTTCACTTATGCCCTGAAGTCGCCAGCGGCTCCACCAGGATGCCAGCGACTTCGAGCGGTTCACTTATGCCCCGAAATCACCGGCGGCTCTACCAGGATGCCAGCAACGTCAGGTTTGATTGATCTTCTTGGTGTGGCGGTCGTCGATGCCTATGGTTCCCTTGGACCTCCGGCGGCGCGGAAGGAACATGATCGCGCTGCCTTTGGCCGCTACACCCCTCGGGCCTCCGGCCGCGCGAAAAACCATGATCGCGCGGCCTTTGGCCGGCTAGGATGCCTGGGCGAGCGCGTTGGCGCCTCCGACAATTTCCGATATCTCCTGAGTGATCGCATCCTGGCGGGCAGCGTTAGCCTGACGGGTGTAAGTCTTGATCAGCTCACCGGCGTTGTCGGTCGCGGACTTCATCGCCCGCTGGCGTGCCGCCGACTCGGATGCCGCGGACTCCAGCAGGGCTGCGTACAGCCGGCTTTCCACATACCGCGGAAGCAGAGCGTCGAGCACTTCTTCGGCAGACGGTTCGAACTCGTACTGCGGGAGGGGACCTCCGGGTGGGGGCTCGGTGGTCTCCTCCAACACCAACGGGAGAATCCGGTGCGCAACCGGCCGCTGCGTCAGCGTGTTCACGTACTCGGTGAAGACCAGGTGGATCTCGTCCACGCCGGCTGCCTCACTAGATTCGACGAACCGCGCAATGAGCGCATCAGCGACTTCCTTGGCGTCGTCATAGCTCGGCTGCTCGGAGAAGCCGGTGAACTCCCCGGCCAGCTCCCTGCCCCGGAACCGGTAGTAGGTGACGGCCTTACGGCCGACCGCGTACACAACCGGCTCCTTGCCCTCGGATCGCAGCAGCTCCAGGAGCTCACCGGTCCGACGCAGCACGTTGGCGTTGTAACCACCAGCGAGACCACGGTCGCTGGTGACCACGAGAACCGCTGCGCGGCGAGCATCGGGGTGCTCGGTCGTCAGCGGGTGGCGGACCGTGGTCTGCGACGCAACCGACGAAATCACGCGCGTGATCTCGTCGGCGTACGGCCGGGACACGGCGACCCTGGCCTTGGCCTTCACGATTCGGGACGCGGCGATAAGCTCCATCGCCCGAGTGATCTTCTTGGTTGACTGTACCGAGCGGATGCGGCGCCGGTATTCGCGGAGCTGGCCGGCCACGTTCTCAGTCCTCGTCCCTCGGCTTCGGCTGGTGCACCTTGATCGCCTCATGCTCCACATCGGAGGGGTCGAGGCTGTCGGGCACCGGCTCGTTGACCAGGGGCTGACCACTCGACAACGTGAACTCGGTCTTGAACTTCGCGATCAGTTGCTCGAGCGCGGCGAGGGTGTCGTCGTCCAGCTTGCCGGTCTCGCGGATCGTCTTGAACAGCCCCGGCTGGGTCCGCTCGACGAAGTCGAGGAACTCGCTTTCGAACCTGCGGATGTCCGCGACCGGCACGTCATCGAGGTGACCGGTCGTACCCGCCCAGATCGACACGACCTCGCGCTCAACCGAGTACGGCTGGAACTGCGGCTGCTTGAGCAGTTCGACCATGCGCGCACCCCGATCGAGCTGAGCGCGCGACGCCTTGTCGAGATCGGAGCCGAAGGCCGAGAACGCCTCCAGCTCGCGGTACTGAGCAAGGTCCAGGCGAAGCCGGCCGGCAACGGCCTTCATCGCCTTGATCTGCGCGCTGCCACCCACCCGCGAAACCGAGGTACCCACGTTGATGGCCGGACGAACACCCTGGTTGAACAGGTCGGTCTCCAGGAAGATCTGCCCGTCGGTGATGGAGATGACGTTCGTCGGGATGTAGGCGGAGATGTCGTTGCCCTTGGTCTCGATGATCGGCAGACCGGTCAGCGACCCACCCCCGAGCTCGTTCGAGAGCTTCGCGCAACGCTCAAGAAGCCGGGAGTGCAGGTAGAAGACGTCACCAGGGTAGGCCTCACGACCCGGCGGGCGACGCAGCAGCAGCGAGATCGCCCGGTAGGCCTCGGCCTGCTTCGAGAGGTCGTCAAAGACGATCAGACCGTGTTGGCCGTTGTACATCCAGTGCTGGCCGATCGCGGAACCGGTGTAGGGCGCGAGGTACTTGAAACCGGCTGGCTGGTCGGCGGGAGCGGCGACAATGGTCGTATAGGCCAGCGCGCCGGTCTCCTCAAGGGTGTTGAGGACGTCCCGGATCGTCGACTTTTTCTGCCCGATCGCAACGTAGACGCACTTGACCTGGAGTTTCGGGTCCCCGGTCGCCCAGTTCTCGCGCTGGTTGATGATCGTGTCGAGGGCGACCGCGCTCTTACCGGTCTGCCGGTCGCCAATGATCAGCTGACGCTGGCCACGCCCGATGGCTGTCATCGCGTCGACGGCCTTGATGCCGGTCTGGAGAGGCTCCTTGACCGGCTGGCGCTGCACGACCGTGGGTGCCTGCAGCTCAAGGGCTCGGGTCTCGGTTGAGACGATCTCCCCGAGGCCGTCGATCGGGCGGCCCAGCGGGTCGACGACGCGCCCGAGGAAGCCGTCCCCGACCGGGACGGAGAGAATCTCGCCGGTCCGGCGAACCTCCTGGCCTTCCTCGATGTGCTCGGAGTCGCCCAGGATGACGCAGCCGATCTCGCCCACGTCGAGGTTCAGCGCCAGACCCAGTACGCCGCCGTGGAACTCCAGCAGTTCGTTGGTCATGGCGTGCGGCAGGCCCTCGACCCGCGCGATGCCGTCGCCTGCGACGACGACCCGGCCGACCTCCTCGCGCTCTCCGACGGATGCCTGGTAGGAGTCGACGTAGTCCCGGAGGGC
>NZ_CAAAFT010000432.1:17186-21380 GCF_900634765.1 Candidatus Protofrankia californiensis
GATTTCCTCCGGTCGGATGGAGAGCTCAGTCATCGCTTCGGTCCTTCAATAAATGGTGAGGGCACGTCCCGCAGGTCATGCGAGGTCTGGGCGTCCACGGCAGCGCTCTATCGGTGCAGCCGCCGGCGTGCGTCGGTGAGGCGACGGCTGACACTGCCGTCGACCACCTCGTCACCAACGCGCACGACAACGCCGCCCAGAACGGCTGGGTCGACGTCCACCTGGAGCTGCACATCACGGCCAAAATAGCGGCTGATCGCTGTCCGCAGCCGATAAATCTGATCGCCCGCGAGAGGAACAGCGGTAAGCACTACGGCAACCAGACGGTTACGCCGAGCCGCGGCGATTACGGTCAACTGCTCGAGCCGGCGTTCGAGGTCACCGTAGTGACGCTCAGCAACCGCACGCTGGATGAGACGGGCCGTTACGGGCCGGGCCTTCCCATCCAGCAGCCTGGCCACGAGTGCCTGCTTGGTCGGCACCGGGACAGCCGGGGCGCTCAGGGCCAGCGAGAGCTCCGGAGTCCGGTTGAGGATTCGCCCGAACCGGAACAACTCGTCCTCGACATCATCGAGCACATTCTCACGTTGCGCCTGAGCAAGCAGAGCCTCGACCCCAAGTTCCGACAACGCGCGTCGGAGGTCCAACGGTCGGGCCCAGCGTCCGGCAACCGCGACCTGCAGGACATCGAGAGCCTCTGCCGAGATCTTCTGATCGAGCAGCCTGGCCGCAAGGTCGGAGCGGGCCGATCCGGGTACTCCCGGATCGGCCAGCGCACGACGGACAACGGGCTCGCGGTCGAGCAGGTCCACAACCCCGTCGAAGTCGTCCGCGAGGCGAGCGAGGTCGACCGGATGACGGGACCGCGTCGTAACACCTGGCGGTGGGACCGCGGTCAGTTCGTCCAACCGAGCCCGTGCCGCCACCAGCGAACGGCGGCTGGATCCCTCCACGCCTCAGCCCCCCGGCCCGGCCGGCGCCGGAATCGCCGAGCCGTCCGGGCGCTCCAGACCCGCGATGAAGTCGTCGACGAGCTGACGCTGGCGGTCGTCCCGCTCCAGTTCGTAACCGACGATCTTCGTAGCGAGTTCGAGCGCGATGTCGCCGATTTCGCGCCGGATCTGAGCAACGACCTGGGACCGCTCCGCAGCGAGCTGCGCCTCGCCGCGGGCCTTGATCTCGGCGACCTCCTCGCCAGCCTGCGCACGCAAGGCCTCAAGAATCTGGCGCCCCTGCTCGCGAGCGTCCTGACGAATGCGTCCAGCCTCGTCCTGCGCTTCAGCGAGTTGCGCACGGTAGGTAGCGAGAAGTGCCTGTGCCTCCTGGTGGGCCTGCTCCGCGTGGGCGAGCCTGCCTTCGACTCGATCAGAGCGCTCGGCATAGACTCGCTTGATCTGGGGATAGATCCGCCAGAAGAAGAATCCGACGAGCAGACCGAACGCGATCCCACCGACGATCAACTCGGAAAGCGGCGGGAGGAGTACGTTCTCCTCGTGGTGTCCTTCTTCTTGGGCGATGACCTGGAGTGCGGAATACACGTGGTTTCCCTGACCCTCAGGTGAAGACGAACGGCACGACGAAGCCGATGAGCGCGAGCGCCTCGGCAAGAGCAAATCCGATCAGCATGTACCGGAAAGCAACCTGCTCAGCTTCCGGCTGCCGTGCGATGGCCTGGACACCCATACCGAAGATGAGGCCGATGGCAATGCCCGGACCAAGCGTCGCGATGCCGTAGGCAACGGTCCCGATGTTGCCGCTGATCGCTTCTTCCGCAGCCAGCACCAGGGTTCCATCCATGGTTCAATACATCCTTTTTCGATCGTTGCACCGGGACCGTCCACGGTGCGCGTGGGTCTGACTTAGGCCCGCGCCACCGCGGGCGATGTGGGTATCGGTGACGACTCGGAGCCCGCGTGTCCGACTGCGTGCTCGTCACCAGCGCCGTGGGACGTGATCGCGCCACCGATGTAGGCGGCCGTCAAGATCGTGAAAATGTACGCCTGAAGTACGTCGATCACGAACTCGAATGCAGTCAGGATGATTGCCGTGACCGCCGAGAGAAGCCCGAAGACAAAGGTCGGCTTGGGTAGCAGGTAGTCTGCACCGAGCGCGAAGATCAGCAGGAGCATGTGACCGGCGAACATGTTGGCGAACAACCGGACCGCCAGCGTGAAGGGCCGGACGATCATTGTGGACAGAAACTCGATCGGCGCCAGGATCACCTTCACGCCCAACGGCGCTTCGGGCGCCGGTACCAGCATCTCCTTGAAGTACGGACCAGCACCGTGTTCCTTGATTCCCACGTAGTTGTAGATCACAAACGTTATTCCCGCGAGCACCATCGGCAGGGCGATGCGTGATGTCGTCGGGAATTGGGCGACCGGAACGACGGCCATGACATTGGAGACGAGAATGAACATGAAGAGGATCGTCAGGTACGGGGTGAACTGGCGCCCGCGTTCCCCGATCACATCCCGGGCGATCTGGAGATCGACGAAGTCGTAGATCGACTCGCAGAAGTTCTGCAGACCCCGCGGAACGATCTGAGCACGGCGAAAACCGAGCCAGAGGATGAACCCGACGAACAGGGCCGTGAATATTGTCAAACCCGACCATTTGTTCATGTAGAAGTCGATCGGGCCGATCTGGACCTCGAACCAGCTTTCCGGCTTGAAGACCGCCGGAGTTGGCCCAACGAAGCCGTCGTCGGCCACGATGACCGATCCGTCCGGCACCACCGACACCTCCATGATCAAATTTGGTCGACGCGCAACCGTCGATCGTCCCTCAGCTGGATTGATCTAACCCTATATGGTTCGGTCCCGCAAAGCACACCGGTATGGCGAAAGATCAGCAGAGTACCGCACACCTCTCACCACACGACCGCCCGGACACCGTGACAGCTCAACACCCCCCGCCCGCGGCAGGAGAGACGCGAACCTCACCGATGAACCCGGCCCGCGGTAGCGATACTAGTCGGTCACGACGCTCGGAGGTGCCGACTCCCCGACGCTGGCACCCAACCTGCGCCGGTGCGTATATTTTAGATCATCCTACGTTTATCTGGCGTTTGGAATTTCCACTCGATTGCTGCGCTAGGTAATCATCCAGAAGCGCAGCGTATTTCAGTAGTGGCGACCAAAGCGATAAATAACGAGATACAGAGCGCCGCCCATGCCCACGATCACGCCGACCGGGAGGAACACGACCCCGGTACCCAGGAGCCGGTCGACCCCATAACCAACCAGTCCCCAGAAACCGCAGCCCGCGACAAGAGTCCCGACGATGCCCCAGGCTTCCCCGGACGGCGGGCCGGCGCGGCCCGGCGGCCTTCGACCAGATCGACTCATGGCACCCCCTCAGGGTCTTTTTCCTGGATCATCGTCCGGACACGGGTTATCCGCGCGGAACGACTTCGGGTCGTAGAACGGGATCCGCAATCGGAACGCCGACACCACTTCGGCACAACTCCACGCCAAGGCGCCGGCAAAAACCGACCATCCGAACACGGGCGGATCAATGGCTGAACCGCTGGAAGCTGCCACAAGCACAGCGCCGAGTGCGATCACCTGGATCGCGTAGACGCCCAGCGCCATCGGCAGGAGCATCCCCGTCGAACGCCTTCCAACCGCGATGAGCGCCACCTTCCCCGCTACGAAGAATGTGACGACCAGGACGAGACCGACTATCCCGGAGGCCACCCCGGAACCACCGTGTACGAACCAGCCGACTGCTCCGACGGGTACCGCAAGTGCCGTGTTGACCAGGATCCCGAGCCGAACCCCAGGCAGCGTGGGAGCCATCAGGCCTTCCGAGCGGCACGCTGACCGGCCAGCAACAGGACCAGCAGCCCGGCAAGACCGAGACCCACGACGGTGGCGAGGATGGGAAGCGGCCGCCGTGAAAAGGAAGCGGCCACCCCGCCGAAGCCGAGCAGTGCCGCCCAGAAGTACATGATGAGCACGGCTCGGACGTGGGATTTCCCGATTTCCAGCATCCGATGGTGCAAATGCATCTTGTCCGGGGCGAACGGTGACCGACCGGCACGTGTCCGGCGGACCACCGCCAGCCCCAGGTCGATGAAGGGCACGGCAAGCACCGCCAATGGGATGGCCAACGGGATCAGGGACGGCAGGGACCGGGACGGCCCGGCATATCCGCCGTAGGCTACCTGGCCCGTCACCGAGATCATGG
>NZ_CAAAFT010000432.1:21657-24525 GCF_900634765.1 Candidatus Protofrankia californiensis
ACGGCGGCCAGCAACGCCGCCGGTGCGGCGCGGGAGAAGTGATTGATCACGGCGACCTCGTAGGCGAAGTAGAACGTGGCGCCCGCGGCGATGGCCGCAACCCCGGCGGCAAGACCGTCCAGCCCGTCGATGAAGTTCATGGCGTTGACCAGGATCACCGTGGCGAGGATCGACAGTGGCACGGCCGTCTCCGGTCCGAGACTGAAGGTCGTGTCACTGTCCGGATTCACCGCGAAGGACCACTGGATGCCCAGCAGTACCATTACCCCGGCGGCCGTGACCTGACCCGCAAGCTTCGTCACGGGATCCAGCGGCCACCGGTCGTCCACGACACCGAGCAGGCAGATCAGCGCACCGGCGACGAGTACCGCATGCGGTTCGGCCCAGTCCTGGGAGACCGCGGACAGGAACGGCAGCTGGTCAGCGACAAGCAGCCCGGCGGCAAGCCCGGCGAGCATGGCCAGACCGCCAAGCCGTGGAGTCGGCACGGCATGGACGTCGCGGTCGCGGACGCCCGCGACCGCGCCGACCCGGATCGCGAAACGCCGCGCCACAGGCGTGCACAGGAACGTGATCGCCGCCGACACCGCGAAAACGAGCAGATACTCCCGCAATCTTCTAACGCAATCTTCTAACGCATTTGCCGGGTCACCGCGGGTATGCGGGGTGCTTGGCCGTCAGGGCGGCAACACTCGTGGCCGCGTCGCCGGCAGCGTCGGGATCACTGACAACGCGGGCGATGAGCGCGGCGATGTCCTTCATCTCGCCTTCCTTCATGCCCTGGGTCGTCACTGCGGGAGTGCCCACCCGGATTCCGGAGGAGACCGCGGGTGGCTGCGGGTCGTACGGAATCGCATTCTTGTTCAGGGTGATCCGGGCGGCGTCACAGCGGGCCTCCGCCTCCTTGCCGGTGACCCCGAGAGCACGCAGGTCAAGCAGGGCGAGATGGGTGTCGGTTCCGCCGGCGACAGGCCGCACCCCCTCGGCGGCAAGCGCGTCCGCGAGCGCCTGGGCATTGCGGATCACCTGGTGGGCGTAGTCCTGGTAGGCGGGGGTCGCGGCCTCCCGCAACGCGACCGCCTTGGCCGCGACCGCGTGCATGAGCGGGCCGCCCTGGCTGAAGGGGAAGACCGCCTTGTCGATCCGCTGGGCGAGCTCCTCCCGGCAGAGGATCATCCCGCCCCGCGGGCCGCGCAGGACCTTGTGGGTGGTGAAGCTGACGACGTCGGCAAAGGGGACCGGACTCGGGATCGCCTTGCCCGCGACCAGGCCGATGAAGTGGGCGGCATCCACCATCAGCCACGCCCCGACCTCGTCCGCGATCGACCGGAAGGCTGCGAAATCGATCAGCCTCGGGTAGGCGGTGGCGCCACAAATAATCATTTTGGGCTGATGCTGGCGAGCGAGGTCGCGCACCTCGTCATAGTCGATCAGCTCGGTATCCTCACGAACGCCGTACGCGGCGACGTTGAACCACTTGCCGCTGAAGTTGACTCGACTACCGTGCGTAAGGTGACCGCCGTGCGGGAGGGACATCGCCAGCACGGTGTCGCCAGGTACCAGCAGCGCCGCGTACACCGCGAAGTTGGCCTGGGCCCCCGAGTGCGGCTGTAGATTGGCGTGCTCGGCGCCGAAAAGCTCCTTCGCCCGGGCGATGCCGATCTCCTCCGCGCGGTCCACGACCTGGCATCCGCCGTAGTACCGGCGACCCGGATATCCCTCGGCGTACTTGTTCGACAACGTTGATCCAAGGGCCGCTAGCACTGCCGGCGAGGTGAAGTTCTCGCTGGCGATGAGCTGGAGTCCTCCTCGGAGCCGGTCCAGTTCGTCCAGGACGACGCCGGCGATCTCGGGATCCTCGGCACGGAGCTGGTCGAAGTCCGGGCCCCAGAACGGGGTGCTCATAAGCTGCCTCTCCTGCTGCGTCAGTTCACTGCGTCAGTTCACTGCGGCGGGTACCCGAAGCGACGGGAGAACCTCACGCAGCGCCGCCAGGTCGACGGCGCCGACCCGCAGCACGCGCGGGACGTCATCGGTGCAGTCGACGATCGTCGAGGCGACACCGACTGCGCAGGGCCCGCCGTCCAGGTACACCTCGACGGAATCACCAAGCTGGGCAACAGCGTCGTCCGCCGTGGTCGCCGGTGGCCGACCGCTGATGTTCGCGCTGGACACCGCCATCGGACCGGTCCGGCCGAGCAGTTCGATCGCCACCGGATGCAGCGGCATCCGTACCGCGACCGTGCCCCGCGCGTCACCGAGATCCCAGGTCAGCGACGGTGCGTGCCGCACGATCAGCGTGAGCCCGCCCGGCCAGAACGCTCGAACCAGGTCACGGACCTGCGAGGTCACCCGCTCCACCAGCCCGTCGAGGGTGCGCCACGAACCGACCAGCACAGGCACGGGCATCTCCGGCCCACGGCCTTTGGCCTCCAGCAGGGCCCGGACCGCGACCTGGTCGAAGGCGTCGGCCCCGATGCCGTACAGCGTGTCGGTGGGTAACACCACCAGTCCACCGTGCCGGACCGCACGGGTAGCTGCCTCGAGCCCGGCCGCGCGCGGTCCGGGGTCCGCGCAGTCGTAGCGTCTGCTCACCGCTCCTCCCCTACTACCCCCGGGCTCGGCGTACCCCGAACTCGGCGTGTCGCTGTGACGAACCGGTCCCGTCCAGTCAGATCCTGATGGCCGCGGACATCATCCCAGTAGCCGTGCGCCCGCAGCAGGGCAGGGGCCGCCGACCCGTGCCGGTCGGAATGCTCGATCACCAGCCGTCCACCGTCGCGGAGCAGGTCGACCGCTGCCTGCGCGACAGCGCGCACGCCGGCCAGGCCGTCCGGCCCGGCCCACAGGGCAGCGGGCGGATCATGC
>NZ_CAAAFT010000433.1:0-3457 GCF_900634765.1 Candidatus Protofrankia californiensis
AGCGCAAGGGCGATCGCGCCGGAACCGGTGCACAGATCCACACAGATCGGCCTGTCCCACCCGGCCGCGCGAGCGGTGTCGATGGCCCACCCGACCACCATCTCGGTCTCCGGCCGGGGCACGAACACACCGTGACCAACAGCAAGGGTGAGATACCGGAATCCGACAGTGCCCACCAGGTGCTGCAAGGGCACTCTGGCAGCCCGGCGGGCCACCAGGTCGTGAAACCAGTCCCGGTCGGCCGGGGCCATCGTGCCCGTCAATGCCAGCCGCCAGCGGGGCTCCCCGGTGGCATGGGCGGCAAGCTGCTCGGCATCCGACCGGGGGCTGGCGACCCCCGCCGCGGACAGCACGGCGACCGCCTCGTCGATCTCAGCCCGCAGGTCCGGGCCAAGGTCGGTGCCCGGAGTCGAGCCTGGAGTGTGCGGGGGGTGTGCCGAACGTGTCCGTGAGCCTGTACGGGCGTCCCTGCCCAGGCGGGCCTTCCCGGCCGCGGCGGAGGTCACGTCACCGCCTCGGCCGAAAGCCTTGCCTGCAGATCCGCCGCAACCAGCGCGTTGAGGACGTCATCGAGCTCACCGTCGAGAACCTGGTCAAGGTTGTACGCCTTGTAGCCGACCCGGTGGTCACTGATCCGGTTCTCGGCGAAGTTGTAGGTACGGACGCGTTCGGAGCGGTCCACCGTGCGGACCTGACTTGCCCGCGCCGCCGACGCCTCGGCCTGCGCCCGTTCACGGGCTGCCGACAGCAGTCGGGCCCGCAGGATACGCAGGGCCGACTCCTTGTTCTGCAGCTGGCTCTTCTCGTTCTGGCAGGAGACGACCAGCCCGCTGGGCAGGTGGGTGATCCGCACAGCCGAATCCGTCGTGTTGACGCTCTGCCCTCCGGGACCGGAGGAGCGGTACACGTCGATCCGCAGGTCGTTGGGGTCGATGTCGACCTCGACATCCGCCGCCTCGGGCAGCACCAGGACACCGGCTGCCGAGGTGTGGATGCGGCCCGCCGACTCGGTGACCGGAACCCGCTGCACCCGGTGGACGCCGCCTTCGAAGCGCAACCGCCCGAAGACTCCTTCCGACGCCGCCCGGCCGGCCTTCACCGCCACGCTCACGTCTCGGTACCCGCCGAGGTCGCTGGGGTTCGCATCAAGGATCTCGGTCCGCCAGCCACGCCGTTCGGCGTAACGCAGGTACATCCGCAGAAGGTCACCGGCGAACAGGGCCGACTCCTCACCGCCCGCGCCCGCCTTGATCTCCAGAATCGCGTCCCGGGCATCGTCCGGGTCGACGGGCACCAGATGGGCGCGCAGCCGGTCCCGCAAAACCTCCTGCGCGGCCTCCAGTTCCGCGACCTCCACGCGGAACGAGGCGTCCTCGGCGGCGAACTCGCGGGCTGTCGCAAGATCCGCGGCGACCCGATCCAGCTCGCGGGCGGTCTCCACGGCCGGGGTCAGTTCCGCATACCGGCGACCGAGACTGCGTGCCAGCGTCGGGTCGGCGTGCACCGACGGATCGGCCAGACGACTCTCCAACTCGGCGTGCTCGGTGAGCAGAGCGTCGAGTGGAGTGGTCATTTCGGGTGTCTCCTGGTCCTGGGGCGTTCGATCAGCGAGCGGCGCCGGGTGTCACGAGCCGGACAGCGCTGTTCTCGGGCGCTCTCAACGTCGAACTGTAGGCGCGACCGGGACGGCGCCCGTGCCGCCACCGGTACGGCACGGGCGCGTCAGCGCGCTACCTGGCTGTGCTTCCAGGCTTGTCGCCGGGACGGCGGCGACCGAAACGCCGTTCGAACTTCTCGACCCGGCCACCGACGTCAAGAATCTTCTGCTTGCCGGTGTAGAACGGATGGCACTGTGAGCACACCTCTGCGTTGATCACGCTGTCCGACTTGGTGCTACGGGTCGTGAACGTGGAACCACAGGTACAGATGACCGTGGTCTCCTGGTACGTCGGATGAATGTCAGCCCTCATGATCCTTCTTCCCGAAGTGGCCGCCGGGTCGCCCTACCCTGCGAACGAGGGCGTGAACCGGTGCCGGGTGTCGACGGTCCAGTCTGCCAGAGTCGGGCGCGCCCCCGGACGGGCGCCGCACGAGCACCGCAGAGGCCGTGCGCGATCAGTCCTGTCCCGGCGTGGTCTTCGCGATCTGCATCAGGAACTCGTAGTTCGTCCGCGTCTGCTTCAACCTGTCCAGCAGAAGATCCAACGCCTGCTGGGACTCCAGGGTGTGCAGGACTCGGCGCAGCTTATGCATGATCACGATCTCGTCGGGCGCGAGCAGGATCTCCTCCCGGCGGGTTCCGGAGGGGTTGACGTCGATCGCAGGGAAGACCCGCTTGTCGGCGATCTTACGGTCGAGCTTGAGCTCGGCGTTGCCGGTGCCCTTGAACTCCTCGAAGATCACCGTGTCCATCGTCGAGCCCGTCTCCACCAGAGCCGTGGCGATGATGGTCAACGACCCGCCGTTCTCGATGTTCCTGGCGGCACCGAGGAACCGCTTCGGCGGGTAGAGCGCGGTGGAGTCCACACCACCGGAGAGGATCCGGCCGGACGCCGGTGCGGCCAGGTTGTACGCCCGGCCGAGACGGGTGATCGAGTCGAGCAGCACGATGACGTCCTCACCCAGCTCCACCAGCCTCTTGGCTCGTTCGATAGACAGCTCGGCGACGCTGGTGTGGTCCGACGGCGGCCGGTCGAACGTCGAGGCGATCACCTCGCCCTTGACCGACCGCTGCATGTCGGTCACCTCTTCAGGGCGTTCGTCGACGAGAACGACCATCAGGTGGCATTCCGGGTTGTTCGTGGTGATCGCATTCGCGATGGCCTGCAGCACCATCGTCTTGCCCGCCTTGGGCGGGCTGACAATCAGCGCGCGCTGGCCCTTTCCGAGCGGCATCACCAGGTCGATGACCCGGGTCGTCAGCAGCTGTGGTTCGGTCTCCAGGCGCAACCGCTCCTGCGGGTAGAGCGGAGTGAGCTTGGTGAACTCGGGACGGTTGCGCGCCTCGTCCGGCTCAAGTCCGTTGACCGTGTCCAGCCGGACCAGCGCGTTGTACTTGTCCCGCCGCTGCTCGCCCTCCTGTGGTGCCCGGACGACCCCGGTGATCGCGTCTCCGCGGCGCAGGCCGTGCCTGCGAACCTGGGCAAGGCTCACGTAGACGTCGGTCGGGCCGGTCAGGTAGCCACTGGTGCGCACGAACGCGTAGTTGTCGAGGACGTCGAGGATGCCGGCAACCGGCACGAGCACGTCGTCCTCGCGGACCACCGGCTCGGCCTCGGTGAATCCACCACCCTGGCGGCCACGGTTACGGCCGCGCTCACGGAAGCGACCGCGGTTACGCCGGTTTCCCCCACCGAAGTCGTCGTCACGGCCCGAGTCACTCCGGTCGGACTGGCTCCGCTCGGACTGACCCCGGTCGGACTGGCTCCGGTCGGACTGGCTCCGGTCGGACTGACCC
>NZ_CAAAFT010000434.1:0-1389 GCF_900634765.1 Candidatus Protofrankia californiensis
CTCACCCTGCTGGCGTCCCTGACGCTCACCGAGCGCAGGACGATCAGTCGACGACCGGTCGCTGTCAGACTGCTGACGGTCACGCCTGTCCTCGCGGGTCCGGACGCTTCCGTTCTCCGACACCCGGGGGACGCCGGCCGGCTCGGCCACCAGCGTCTCCGCCGACACGCTGGTCACCGGCGTGTCGGGTGCGCTGGGCAGCGGCGCGGCAGGTGCGCTGTCCGTCGTGGCCGCGGACGGCACCGCGGCGGCTTCCTGCGTGCCGGAGGCCCGCGTGCCCTCGGCGCCGTTCGTGGAATCGGGAACGATCACGCTACCTGACTGCTTGCGCCCGGGGCCGGGCAGGACGTCGGTCAGGGTCGCCTGCTCAGCTGCGGAGATGGACGGACTTCCCGACACGCGGGAGGCGGCACGGCGGCTGCGTCCACGTGCGGTTGCTTCAGCTGGCACGGCCGCGCCGGCGGCACCGGAGGCCTGCACAGCGTCGGCCACCTGCACGGTCGGTTCCGGCTTCGTGGCGGGAGCAGCGGCCGCTGGAGATGTTGCAGCCGGCGCATCGCTCTCGCTCACGCCGCTGGGAGCCTGCACGTTCTGGATGGCCGCGATGAGCTGCCCCTTTCGCAGGCGTCCCACACCCTGGATACCCAACGAAGTTGCCATGGCCTGCAACTCCGGTAGGAGCATGGCCGAAAGGCCGGTGCCTGAGCGCCGGCGTCGCGTGGAGCCGGTGTCCACGGACGACATCGGTGTCTGGGACTCCGCGGACTCACGTGCGCTGTCCGGCAGCACGTCGGTGGTGTCGCTCAAGATGTTCCTTCCCTGAAGGGACCGGCTTACGGAAGCCGGGTGATACTTGTTGACCTTCTTCGCCTGGGCATCCCATGGAAACGATGTTCAGCGCCGGTGGGCAAGCAGAGCGCCCGTGGACGGCGCCAACGGCTGAGTACCGCGTGCGAACTCGTCTGTCCCGCTGAGGACTTAACCGGTGCTGGCCGAGGCTTCGATGACGAGGCTGAGGCACCAAGTCCGGTACCGGGTTCCGGCTACGAGGAGCCGGTGGCACCGGCGGGCGAGCACGCGCCGCGGCAGCAGCGAGTGCAGTCATCAGACTATCCAGACGCAGTCACCTGGGCAACATCCTTGGAGCCGTATTGCTTCGGAGTCCTCCGTTTCCCACCCGGGCCGGGGCTATTTCAGCTGGCGTGTCGCGCTCGCGAAGACCGTCCACCGGACTTGTGGGGCATGTCGGGCAGGTATGCCCGCGGGAGACACCCGCACGCCCGCCCACCGGCCGACACCTGCCTCGGACAGCGCCGACGGCCGGTGTCGCCGTCAGCCGGCGACGACCTCGACCTGCGCCCCATCCCGGTCGACGGGCAGGTCGAGCAC
>NZ_CAAAFT010000434.1:1837-6841 GCF_900634765.1 Candidatus Protofrankia californiensis
ACCTCGACCTGCGCCCCATCCCGGTCGACGGGCAGGTCGAGCACGCTGAAGTCGCTCCCGGCGCATTCACGCGCAACAGCAGCCTGGTCCCGGTCGACGGCCAGGGCCAGTACCGTTGGTCCGGAACCCGACAGGACAGCTGCCAACCCCGCCGCCCGCAACCGGGCGAGCAGATCACGGGTCTCAGGCATGGACGGCAGACGATAGGGCTGGTGCAGCCGGTCGTCGGCGGCCGCCAGCAGCGCATCCTGCCAGGACACAGCGCCCGGCCGGACGTGCTGATTCCCGGCAGGCCGATTGTTGACAGGCTGGGCGTAATCATTCCGATTGTCGCAACACTGGTACTCGCCCACCGGGCCAAAAGCAGCGCCATCGTGATTTTCCGGCACTCGGAGTCCCGGGGAGGCTGTCGCACAGGCACAGGCACAGGCGCCGTCGGGCCGGGCCCGCAGCGTCCCCGACATCACCATCGCCAGCAGCGCGGCACGCCCGGCGTTCATCGCCGCGTCCGCGTGGGACACTCCCGCCGGCAGAGCCACCCGTGACTGTGCCGTCAGCTGACGGCGGGCGGGAACGAACACGACCGGCCGCAGGTCGTCGGGGGGATCGGTACGGGCCACCCGCGGCGGACCGTCGGTGCCGTACCAGGCGACGGTGAAGCCGCCGTAGAGGGCGGCGGCGACGTTGTCCGGATGCCCTTCGATCCCGCAGGCGAGCGCGAAGACCTCCGGGATACTCGGACAGCCTTCGCCCAGAGCGCTCGCAGCCAGTAGGCCGGCCACGATCGCCGCGGCCGACGAGCCCAGGCCACGGCCGTGCGGGATGCGGTTGACGCAGGTCAGCCGGATCCCGGCCGGCGCGGTGCCGGCCGCGGCGAAACCGGCCCGCAGGGCCCGCACGACCAGGTGGGTCTCGTCGCGGACGCCGTCGTCCTCACCGGTGACCTCGATCGACAGACCGGGGCCGGTGACGGTGACGGTGAGCTCGTCGTGGAGGCCGAGCGCAAGGCCGCAGGCGTCGAAGCCCGGACCGAGGTTGGCGCTGGTCGCCGGTACCCGTACCCGGACCGTGGTCGAGGGCCGCGGCGGTGCCGGACGACTCACGACCGCTGCAGGTCGAGGGCAGCGGCCGCGGCTGCCACCGTCGCCGGTATGGTCACCGGCTTGGCCGCCCCGCTGATCGCCCATTCGGGGTCCTTCAACCCGTTGCCCGTCACGGTGCACACCACCCGCTCGCCGGCCTCGATCAGGCCTGCGGCCCGCGTCTGCAGCAGCCCGGCGACGCTCGCCGCGCTGGAGGGCTCGACGAAGACGCCTTCCCGGTGCGCGAGGAGTCGGTAAGCCGAAAGGATCTGGCGGTCGGTCACCGCGTCGATCCCGCCGCCGGAGGCGTCCCGGGCCTGCAGGGCGAAGTCCCACGACGCGGGGTTGCCGATCCGGATCGCCGTGGCGATCGTCTGCGGCCGGGTCACCACGCTTCCGCGCACGATGGGAGCGGCACCGGCCGCCTGGAAACCGTGCATGCGAGGCCGCCCGGCGCCGTCCCGTGCGTCCTCCTCGACGTAGCCACGCCAGTAGGCTGTGATATTCCCCGCATTCCCGACCGGCAGGCAGTGGACGTCGGGTGCCGAGCCCAGATCCTCGACGATCTCGAAAGCGGCGGTCTTCTGCCCCTCCAGGCGAAACGGGTTCACCGAGTTGACAAGGGTGACCGGGAAGGTATCAGCAAGATCACGAGCGACCCGCAGGCAGTCGTCGAAGGAACCGTCGAGCTGCAGCAGGCGGGCCCCGTGGACGAGCGCCTGCGCCAGCTTCCCCAGAGCGATCTTGCCGTTTGGCACCAGAACGGCACAGGTGAGCCCCGCCCGGGCGGCGTACGCGGCAGCGCTGGCACTGGTGTTGCCCGTGGAGGCGCAGATCACCGCCTGCGAACCCGCCTCGACCGCACGGCTGATGGCCATCGTCATCCCGCGGTCCTTGAACGAACCGGTCGGGTTGGCGCCCTCAACCTTGAGATGAACGTCACACCCGGTCAGTTCGGACAGGTGAGCCGCGGGCAGCAGGGGGGTCCCGCCCTCCCGGAGGGAGACGACCGGCGTGTCCGGGGAGACCGGGAGCCGATCGCGGTACTCCTCGATCACTCCGCGCCACACCCGCCGTGCCCCGGCAGTCCGGGGCGCCCCAGCAGCCTGCGCTCCCCCGACAGCGGCGTCCACGCCCGGTCCGGCCGTCATGGCTGCGTGCGCCGCCATGCCTGCCCGTGCCGTTGCCGGCGATGTCGCTTCATGCGATGTTGTCGTCACAGCTCGCCCCCCTCGACCCGCATCACGCTCGCGACCGCGCGCACGACGTCCAGTTCCCGCAGCTCCTCGACGGTCGCGGACAGGGCCGCGTCGGTAGCCGCATGTGTGATCAGGACGAGACTCGCATCGTCACCGTGACCGTCCTGGCGAACACTCTGTATGGACACGTCCTGGCGCGCGAACGCGGCAGCGACCGAGGCGAGCACCCCAGTCTTGTCCGTCACGTCCAGATTGATGTGGTAACGCGTCACGGTCGCGCCCATCGGCAGGACCGGCAGGTCCGCGTATGCGGACTCCCCCGGGCCCCGCCGCCCGGCCAGACGGTTGCGCGCCACCGCGACCAGGTCGCCCAGCACCGCGGACGCCGTGGGCGAACCGCCGGCCCCGCGACCATAGAACATCAGCTGGCCGGCTGCCTCCGCCTCGACGAACACGGCGTTGAACGCGTCCCGGACCGCCGCGAGCGGATGCGCCCGCGGGATCATCGCCGGATGCACGCGCACGCTCACTCCGGGTGCGTCCGGTGACCGTTCGGCGATGGCGAGCGCCTTCACCGTACAGCCCATGGCGCGGGCGCTGCCGATGTCCGCGGCGGTGACGTCGCCGATTCCCTCCCGGTGGACGTCGTCCAGGGTCACCCGGGTGTGGAACGCGAGCTGCGCGATGATCGCCGCCTTTGCCGCGGCGTCGAAACCGTCGATGTCCGCGCTGGGGTCGGCCTCGGCGTATCCGAGCGCGGTCGCCTCCTCGAGCGCCTCGGTGAACCCGGCACCGGTCTCGTCCATCCGGGTGAGGATGTAGTTGGTGGTGCCGTTGACGATGCCGAGCACCCGGCGGACCCGGTCACCGGCAAGGCTTTCCCGCAGCGGACGCAGGAGCGGGATCGCGCCGGCAACCGCCGCCTCGTAATACAGGTCCACACCGTGCGCGGCAGCCGCGTCGTAGAGCGCGGCACCATGGGTGGCCAGCAACGCCTTGTTCGCCGTCACCACCGACTTTCCCGCGCGCAGCGCCGCGAGCAGCCAACTGCGGGCCGGTTCGATGCCGCCGACCACCTCCACGACGATGTCGACGTCGTCCCGGGTCGCCAGACGTTCCGCGTCCCCGGTGAAAATGGCCGGGTCGACCGGGAGGTCTCGGACGACGGAGGGACGGCGGACAGCCACGCCGGCCAGCTCCAGGGGCGCGCCCACGCGGGCGGCAAGGTCCTCGGCATGGGTGTGCAGGAGCCGGATGACGTCACCGCCGACCACACCACACCCCAGCAGCGCAATCCTCATCATCGCCGGTTCCTCATCGCGGATTCCTCAACCATGGATTGCTCACCGTGCGCCCGTCCCGTCCTCGTCACCGACGCCGGGACCCGTGACGCCGCCGACGCCGTTGTCGGCGTCGGCGTCGTCGACGTCGAGGCGCAGCAGGTCGGCCTCGGTCTCCCGGCGGACGATCACCCGGGCCCGCCCGGCACGGACCGCGACGACCGGCGGCCGGGGAACATGGTTGTAGTTGCTCGCCATGGACCGGTGGTACGCCCCGCTCGCCGGCACCGCGACAAGGTCCCCGGGCCGGACGTCAGCCGGCAGCGAAACGTCGTGCGCGACCACGTCGCCGGACTCGCAGTGCTTACCGACCAGCGTCACCACATGCGGCGCGGACGAGCTGCGTCGCGACACCAGCCGGGCGGTGTAACGCGCGTCATACAGGGCGGTGCGGATGTTGTCGCTCATCCCGCCGTCGACGCTGACATAGGTACGCAGTCCGGGCAGCTCCTTGACCGTTCCCACCTCGTACAACGTGATCGCGGTCGGGCCGATGATCGCCCGACCGGGTTCGACCGCCAGCCGGGGGACGGCCAGACCGGCCGCAGCGCATTCCTTCCCGACGATCGTACGGAGCCGGTCGGCGACATCGGCGACGTCCAGCGGCGCGTCCTCACCGGTGTAGGCGATACCCAGGCCGCCGCCCAGGTCGAGTTCGGGTGGTTCGACCCCGTGCGCGTCGCGGACGGCGGCCAACAGTCCCACCATCCGGTGCGCGGCCAGCCCGAAACCGGCGGTGTCGAATATCTGCGAGCCGATGTGGGCGTGCGTTCCGGCGAGTTCGAGATGGTTGGACGCGGCCAGCACCCGCCTGATCGCCTCGGCCGCGGCACCGCTGGCCAGCGAGAAGCCGAACTTCTGGTCCTCCTGCCCGGTGGCCACGTAGTGGTGGGTGTGGGCCTCCACCCCGGGCGTGACCCGCACGAACACCCGCTGGCGGACACCTGCCCGCGCCGCCACCTCGATCAGACGGGAGATCTCCACGAACGAGTCGACGACGATCCGCCCGACCCCGTAGGCGACCGCGCGCCGCAGCTCGGCGGTGGACTTGTTGTTGCCGTGGAAAAGCAGCCGTTCGGGCGGAAAGCCCACCGCCTGGGCCACCGCCAGCTCACCGCCGGTACAGACGTCCAGCGAGAGCCCCTCCTGCGCCACCCAACGCGCGATCGAGCGGCACAACAGCGCCTTTCCGGCGTAGTAGACGTCACCCTCGGCGAAAGCCGTCCGCCATGCTCGGGCGCGCGCCCGGAAGTCCTCCTCGTCCAGGACGTAGGCGGGAGTGGCGAACTGCGCCGCAAGCGCGTCCACCCGCAGCCCACCGACCCGCAGGACACCGTCGGCGTCCAGGGCCGCCGACGCCGGCCAGAGCCCGTCCTCCAGCGG
>NZ_CAAAFT010000434.1:6866-10585 GCF_900634765.1 Candidatus Protofrankia californiensis
GTCCGTAGGCGACGTGCCGGCGGCAGCGGGAGACGTGCCGGCAGAGCCGCCGGCGGGTGCCGGAAGGCAGACAGGTGAAGGAACCTGGTCACGCACGACAGTCACATCCTCGTCGGAGCCGACACACCCAGCAGCCGGAGGCCACCGGCGAGCACGATCCGGGTCGCGTCGGCCAGCAGCAGCCGCGCCCCGGTGAGCGCCCCTGCTGCCTCGTCCCCCTGTGGCAGCACCCTGCATGCCTCGTGGAAACGATGGTAGGTACCGACGAGCTCCTCGAGGTAGCGCGCGACCCGGTACGGCTCTCGCAGCTCGGCCGCGGTTTCAACGACCCTCTGCAACTCACCCAGCGCCCGCAACAGGTCACCCTCACGCGGGTGGGTCAGCAGTGACACGTCCGCGCCCTCGACGTCCACACCCAGCCCCAGCTGCCTGGCGTTACGCAGCAGCAGGCAGATCCACGCATGAGTGTACTGGACGCGGAAAACCGGATTGTCGTTGGTCCGCCTGGCAATGACGTCCAGGTCGAGCGTGCCGGCGGCGCCCGGTGGGGTGCGGACGAGCGAATAACGGACGGCGTCCATCCCGACCGCGTCCACCAGATCGGAAATCGAACCGAATTTCTTGCCCACGCGTACCGCAGGTGCGTCGTCCGCGAGTGCCCGGTCCGCAGGTGCGTTGTCCGCGGAGAAGTCCCGCAACCCCGGACCGACCCGAAACACCGTTCTGGCAATTCCGCCGGCAGAGGCTTCGCCGGCGTGGATTCCGCCGGCATAATCGGCGCGGTGACCGCCGGCCGATGCGAGCAGGCCGCGGGCTGCCGCGAGGACCAAAGCTTCGAACCGGTCGACCTGTACGCCTGCTTCATCGGCATCGCATGCGTTTCCCGTGGCCTGCATGGTTTCGGCGTCGCGCGTGCTTCCGGCGGCCCCGGCGGTTTCGGCATCGCATGTGCTTTTGGTAATTGCGGCATCGCATCCGGTTCCAGCGGCACGGTCGGCGCCGAGCAGCCGGGCCAGCGCGTCCTCCACGGCCGCCTGACGCGCCGAGGCAACAGTCACCGGACCAGTCGGGGTCGCGCGCACGCACTCGACGCTCATCCACCCACCCACACCTGCCCGACTCCGGCCGAAAACAGCGCGACCATCGCTTGTCCCGGGCCGCCGGGGACCCACAGTCGATCTCCGTACGTAGTCGTCGCCCGCCCGCGCGACCGTCCGGGCGATCTCGCCGAGGGCGTCGCCCGCCAACCGGATGTTGAGGAAGCCGCCTCCGGCGACGTCGACGCCGGCCACCGCCGGGTCCCGGCGGAGCCGGACCGCGACCGCCTCCGCGACCTCCCGGGATGGCCGCCGCGCCGAGCGGGCAAGCTGAAGAGCAAGCGGTGTGGCGTAGTCACCATGGTCGACGACCTTGGAACATTCGACCGGCACCACCGCGGGAACCACCACGTCGAGCTCATCGTCCGCGACAAGATCGCAGACGATGGCCCTGAGGGTCTCAGCGAGATCGGCCGGGGTCATGGCGTGATGCTATCGGCGCAGGACGCGTGAACCGACCGGCGTCGCTATCGGTAGCCGTCCGCCGAGGGCTTTCCCGAAGACGACACTCCCACCGGCCCGCATCGAAATCGGCTCCCCGCCCGGCAAAGGACTCAAGCCCGCACACCAGAGGTGTAGCAGACAGGTAACGGACAAGCGATGCCGGTCCGACCGATTCAACAGATCCGACACGTCCAAACAGATCCGTCGGGCCAGAGGGGCCTGACCGGTTCAGACCGGCTGGCCGCGACCGGCGGCAAACCGGCGCACAACCCCGATCAGTTCGTCTGGGTCGAAGGGTTTGGTGAGGTAGTAGTCCACCCCGAGGCGCTCCCCGCGTCTGAGGTCGGCGGCTTGGGCACGCGCGGACAGAAGGATCACCGCGATGTCCGCCGTAGCAGGGTCCTCGCGCAGGCGGGCGACCACGTCCCATCCGTCCAGATGCGGCATCATGACGTCCAACGTGATCACATGCGGCGCGACAGCCCGCACCCGCTCGAGGCAGTCGAACCCGTCGATCGCGGTGTACACGTCGAAGCCTTCCAGCTCGAGGTTGACCACCACAAGCTGACGGATCACCGCGTCGTCGTCGACGACGAGGACGCGCGGGGCTTCGCAGTACACATCCGGAGCTTACGGCGACCTGGCCGGATGACCACCCCTACGAGCCTGGTACGGTAAGACTCGTTGCCCTAGAGCCCCCGTAGCTCAGGGGATAGAGCACTGCCCTCCGGAGGCAGGTGCGCAGGTTCGAATCCTGCCGGGGGCACTCCAAGCAGATGCGTGACTACCGAATGTTACTATTCGGATGGTTCGGCAGCCATTGCCACTAAAACTCAGCCGAATCGATTCAGGAGATGAAGATCGAACGGCTGGAACAGCGCATCCAGGAACTGGATACCAGTCTGGACGACACGACACGCGCCTACGAGATAGGCGGCGACCAGGTCGTGGAGAGGTCGGGAAGTATTCGTACCGTTGGCGCGAGCACCCACGTCTGAACGTCGGCGACCGCGTGCTCCTACCCGAGAACCGGCTAAGCGGGGTGAAGCACGGACACGGCGCCTTCGAAGGCGCCGTCACCAAGCTGGGTTCGACCTATCACGGCGATCTCTCATACATTGTCGGCCGGGTCCCTCCCGAATGACGGGCCGTCAGCGCGGGCACGTCCGCACCAAACGGACTCGCAGATCGAAAGCTCCTCGGCCCCACTTATGTTATGTATCGCAGTCGCCGTTTCGTCACCCAGATCGGACAAAGATCCCGGGTTGAGCCGCACAGGTTTGAATCCGGATTCCCGGGGTCCACATCGGGCCGGTCGGTCGCGTTGCTCGCCAGTCCGTTGACATCCGTGGGTCAGCGGCCGGAGAACTTGGGCTCACGCCATCACGCTGATGTCGGCGGCGAGCGCCAGGCATGCCCCGGCGCCGATTGCCGGGCCGTGCACAGCCTCGATCACCGGCTGGGGCAGGTTGAGCAGGGCAAGGAACGCCGGGTGGAAGCGCCGACGGAGCGCGCCTCGAAGATCATCGAGTCCGGTGCTCAGGGTCGGGAACCCGGCGACCAGATCCGCGCCCGCACAGAAGGCGCTGCCCTGGCCGGTCAGCACGACGGTATGGACGTCCGCGGCCTTCCAGGTCGGAAAATGCCTCCGCCAGGCCGTCGCCCAACGTGTCGTCCCAGGCGTTGCGCGCGTGGGGCCTGGACAGTTCCACTGTTGCGATACCGTCCTGGACAAGAATATTAACCGAATCATTCGTCATGTTTATGGTCATACTATAATTGAGCCCCGGGATCAGCCCCTCGAAGGCAGCCTCGACCTCAGCGCGGACGACACGAAGGGCGTTCTCATGGCGCCTCTCGACGTGGAGAGTCCGCAGGGGCTGCGGGCGACCGGCCCCCCAACCACATGGTCGTCGGTGACGTCCCGAACCGTCCGGTGTGGAGCCGGCCGTCCCGGCGAGGATGCGACCGTCGGCCAGGAGAGGGCATACGGTAACCCTGCGCTCACCAGCGCCCACCTACCGGTAGGCCAACGACACCTCGAACCGCGTTGCCCACGCGCTGCCGGCCGCGGGACCGCGGCGCAGTGACGGAGCCGGGTCCTGACGGCCCGTACGCCTCTCCAAGGCCGCATAGCGTCCACTTCGCCGGGTCCGGGTCGTGACAGGGCTCCAGCAT
>NZ_CAAAFT010000434.1:10961-11540 GCF_900634765.1 Candidatus Protofrankia californiensis
GGACTCTGTTGGCTAACTCATGGTGTTGATAGCGTTACGTCTTGCAGGTGACGTTGTCCCGAGTGAGGTGGGCCATGTCGATGACCGGGCGAGACTGCACCGAGATACCCGTCCGTACGGTCGAGGTGGTCCGCGCGGCGTGCCCGAAGGGAACGCGCGTGACCAGGCTGCGTGACACGCTGGGGCCGGTCTTCGTCGACGACGACTTCGTGGGCTGGTTCGCCGCCGAGGGCCGGCCCGGACTGCCCCCGGGCATGCTGGCGCTGGTCTGCGTCCTGCAGGCAATGGAGGATCTGACGGACCGGGACACCGCCGACGCGGTCCGCACCCGGCTGGACTGGAAGTACGCACTGAGCCTCGACCTGGAGTACCCAGGCTTCGACTTCTCGGTGCTCAGCGAGTTCCGCGACCGGCTCGCCCTCGACGGGCGCGCGGCGTCGCTGCTCGATGCCATGCTGGACCGGGCGCGGGAGGCGGGGCTGCTCAAGGGCGGGGCCAGGGTGCGCGCCGACTCCACGCACGTGCTGGCGCGGATCCGCACGCTCAACCGCCTGGAAATGGTGGGCGAGACGGTCCGCG
>NZ_CAAAFT010000434.1:11568-12202 GCF_900634765.1 Candidatus Protofrankia californiensis
TCCGCACGCTCAACCGCCTGGAAATGGTGGGCGAGACGGTCCGCGCCGCGCTGGACCAGCTCGCCGAGGTCGCGCCGGGCTGGCTGCGGCCCAGGATCCGCCCCGGATGGCCCGAGCGCTACGGCCGCCGCGGACGGCGCCGACCTGCTGGAGCTGGTCGACACCGACCAGGAGAACGCCTGGCTGGCCGGACTGCCGGCGATCTCAACGCTGCGGGCGATCTGGGAGCAGCAGTGCGTCCGCGACCAGCGGGGCCGGTGGCGGCTGCGCGAGGGCAGGATCACCGAGGGGGCCGTGCACGTCGACTCCCCGCGGGATCCGCAGGCCCGCTGGTGCCAGAAACGCGACACCACCTGGAGCGGCTACAAGGTCCATCTGAGCGAGACCTGCGACGACGGCGCCCCGCACCTGATCGTGCAGGCCTCCACGACCGTGGCGACGACCACCGACAACGCCGCGCTCGGCGCGATCCGCGACGAGCTCGCCCGGCGGGACCTGGCGCCGGGCGAGCTGTACCTGGACGAGGGCTACGTCACCGCGGAGGCCGTCGCCGCGGCGGAGGACGACGGGACCGAGATCGTCGGGCCGCTGACCCGCGACTCGTCGTGGCAGGCCACGGCGGGGCGCGGGTTCG
>NZ_CAAAFT010000435.1:0-4078 GCF_900634765.1 Candidatus Protofrankia californiensis
TCACAGCCCTGCACTCGACAGTTACGCAGAGTTAGCCAACAGAGTCCAGCATGTTGGGGTTATGTCCGTTGTGTCAGAAGCTACCTGTCCACCGCCGCCAGACACGGAGTCCGCTTCTTCGACGCCCTCGTCCAACTCGCCGATGTCCGTCCCCTGGGCGCCCGCCGCAACCTGATCCTGCATCAAACAGCGACGACGATCTGACCAGTTGGACCATTTATGCAAGATGCCGTCGCGATCGACCTGCGACCTGCCACCTGCGATGCCTCGACGGCCGTCGGCACATACCGGCGGTTCCCGGACGATGTCGGCCCCAGGCGCCGGCAGCCGGTGCTTTGACGTCGGCCCATGGATCAGCTGAAGCCGACTATGAGTCCCCACACCACGGCGATCCAGCCGTGGAAGGCGAGCTTCAGGGCGAGCGGGGCGTACCTGAGCTCCATGAAGTGCATGCCGACAAGGTGGATCTTCAATGCGACGACGGTCATGAGGAATGCCGTCGTGGCGACACCGCGGGAGCTTTCGGATTCGGCGAACCACGACGAGCTGGCCGTCAGCAGCAGGAGCCCGACGAACACCAGCCGGACCGGCTGGCCCCGGACCGCCGTGCGCAGGCGCGAACTCAGATGAGATAGAGAAGCGGGAACAGGACGATCCATAGTACATCCACCATGTGCCAGTAGGACGCGCACGCCTCGACCGTCGCGATCTTTGGATGACGGGACGAATTTCTCGTCGCCTTCCGCAGGAAGGCGAGCACACACATACCGACGGCGACGTGGAGAGCGTGTATTCCGGTAAGTACGTAGTAGTACATGTAGAACGTGTCCGTCACGGGGGAAATACCGGCGTGCAGTTTCTCGCCATATTCCAGAACTTTTCCACCCATGAATCCGAGGCCGCAGAGCAGCGCCAGCGTGAAGAACTTCGACGCCCGGCCGAACCCACCGGCCCGGACCGCCTGGACAGCCTGCACGACGAACAGCGAGCTCGCCAGGAGAATTATCGTGTTGACGAGCCCGATCGTGATGTTCAGATGCCGCTGTGACCGGGCGAACAGCTCCCGGTCACCGGCACGGGCGTCCATGAAGATCGCAAAGAATACCCCGAACATCGACATCTCGCCGAGGACGAGGACCCAGACACCAACCTCACCGGGCACATGTGGGGCATGGCTGCCCTCATCAGACACGTGTGAGACACGGCCACGCGGCTCGGGAGCCTCGACCCGGGTGCCCGACGACGGCGAGTACGCCGACGTCGACCGTTCAACCCGCATGCGCGCCCGAGGTGTTCTGAAGCCGCTGCGTCTGCTCCTCGACGGCCCCGCGATAGGTGGCCCATGCCATCACGAGCAGCCACGCGCCGAATATGAACAGCGGGAGCCAGAACACCAGCACGCCGTGGTAGGCGAACGGCCCCGTCTTGAAGAACAGCATCAGGACCACCGCCAGGAAGAGGAAGCACTCCAGCAGGTTGAAGTAAGCCACCCAGCGCGGGAAGACCGGTTTCGGCCCGGTGTCCAGCAGCACCGCCAGAGCGATGGCGCCGCTCTGCAGGACGAACGGCATGAACGGCAGGAACAGCAGGATCCAGCCCAGGTCGTGCAGCGTCTGTGTCGCCTCAGGGCTGCGCTCCGGGCGGAACGAGGCAGCCGCCAGGACGAGCATCGGCACCCACAGGAACTGCCAGGCCGCCAGTCCGGAACCGAACTGCAGGTAGGCCAGGGCCTTCTGCTCAGGCCGAATACGTAACATCTGGCGCAGGATCACCGTGATCAGCGGGCCCCAGACCATGAATCCGATCAACGTCAGAATGATCCCGAAACGAATGAGATTCGTGTCGTCCCGGTAGAACTCGGCGACCTCTTCGGCGGACCAGTTGGCGGGCACCGCCGGGATGTAGCCGGCGATCAACAGACCAACGAATATAAGGACCACGCCGATCGGCACACATGCCGAGCAGGCACGTTCGATTCGGTCGCTCACCGTGGTGAGCGTCGGTGAGTCCATAGTGGATGTCAACAGATCTCCTTGGAGAGTAGGAGGCTGACGCCGCGGGCCTTGTCCCGGCCCGGCCGGGACAAGGCCCGGTCAGGCCGTGTCGTTGGCCTCGTCCAGGTAGATGCTCTTGAGCAGCTGGAACGGCTGGAGCCCCTCCGGGCCCAGTTCGCGGCCCATACCGCTGGACTTGATGCCACCGAACGGCGCATAGGGGTCGTTGACGTAGCCGTTGACACCGACCGTGCCGGAACGGACCTTCTTCGCGAAAGCAGCGCCGCGCTCCGGGTCGGAGGTCCAGACCGACCCGCCCAGGCCGTAGTCGCTGTCGTTCGCGATCGCGACCGCCTCAGCCTCGTCGGAGTACTGGATCACCGCCAGTACCGGACCGAAGATCTCCTCCTGGGCGATCGTCGCCTTGGTGTCCACATCAGCGAAGATCGTCGGCTCGACGAACCACCCGCGATCCAGTCCCTGCGGCCGACCGCCCCCGGCGGTGACACGACCGCCCTCGGCCTTCCCTTTTCCGATGTAGGACTCGACGCGCTCACGCTGCCGCTCCGAGACCAGCGGCCCGACCTTCGTGGCCGGCTCAAGCGGATCCCCGACCGTCAGAGACTGCGCGAGACCCGTGATCGTGTCCACGACCACGTCGTACCGGCTGCGGGGAGCCAGGATGCGCGTGCCGAGCCAGCAGATCTGACCGTTGTTGAGCAGGGTGGCACCGAAAAACGACTCGATCGTCGAGCTCAGGTCGGCGTCATCGAGCACAATCGCAGCCGACTTGCCGCCGAGTTCCAGCGTCACCGGCCGCAGGAGCCGCCCACAGGTCTCGGCAATGGCCCGACCGGCCACGGTCGAGCCAGTGAACGACACCTTGTCCACACCCGGATGCGCGACCAGATATGCACCAACCTCCCGCCCCGCGGGAACGACATTGAGCACGCCCGGCGGAAGTCCGGCCTCGATCGCCGCCTCAGCCATGAGGAACGCATCCAGCACGGTCTCCGGAGCCGGCTTGAGAACCACGGTGTTGCCAGCGGCGAGCGCCGGGCCGAGCTTGAGAAATGTGATCGCCTGCGGGACGTTCCACGGCACAATCGCCGCTACCACACCGATCGGATCGCGCCTGACCAGCACCTTCTTACCCAACATGCCGGCGCGCACCTCCTCCTGGCCCGCCGCGACGAGACCGGAGTAGTAGCGCAACAGCAGGGCCGGGAAACCGGCCTCGAAGTTCTGGGCCAGCCACAACGGCATGCCGTTCTGAACCGAGACCCGACGAGCCGTCTCGGCTCCACGCGCCTCCAGCGCGGCAGCGAAGCGCTCCAACACCTCACCCCGCCGCGCCGGCGACCAGTTCGACCAACCCTCAGGATCGTCGAACGCCCGGCGGGCGGCATCCACCGCCGCGTCGACATCACCTTCGGTGCCCGCCGGCACGCTACCGACATTCTCCTCCGTCGCCGCCTCGATGACCTGAATACGGTCATCCGATGCCGGACTCGTCCACCGCCCGTCGATGTAAAGACGGTCGTACTCGATGGTTGCCATGTCCGCCCCTTCTCTCGCAAATTCGTCGCCTGGCCGACGCGGACGTCGCACGGGCGGATTATGGGTCCGGCACCCGGTCGGGCGGCCCAGGTCGATCGGGTGTCAGTCGTGGACGAGAACGACCTTGATGACCTCACCCCGGGCCTGAGCCGCGACCGCTTCGTTGATCTCCTTGAAAGGCATCTTGGTAACGATCTTGTCGAACGGGAACGCACCGGCCTTGTACATCTCGACGAGCTCCGGAATGAACACATCCGGGTTGCTGTCGCCCTCGACGATTCCCGTGAACGACAGGCCCCGGGCCTGCATCTCGATAAGGTTCACCGACAGCGTCGCCGTCGGGTCCGACGGGACGCCGACCATGCCGAACCGCCCCTGCTGGGCGAGCGAGGCAAGCACGGCCGTGATGACCGGGCCGGCCGCCGTCGTGTCGACGGCGTACTTGACTCCTTCGGGGATGATGGCCCGAACCTGCTCGGCGATGTCGCCCGCGGAGGGGTCGATCGCGTGCGTCGCGCCGAGCT
>NZ_CAAAFT010000435.1:4167-8622 GCF_900634765.1 Candidatus Protofrankia californiensis
CAACGACGATGATGGTCGTCAGCCCGCGGGCGGCCGCGGCCATGAGCGCCGAGAGGCCGACCGAACCGCCACCGGTGATCAGCAGCGACGAACCGGGTGGGCAGTTCAGAGAGTTGAGCACGGCGCCGGCACCTGTCTGGACCCCGCAGCCGAGCGGTCCAGCCAGCTCCAGCGGGACACCGTCGGGAATCTTCACGACGTTGACCTCGTGGGCCAACGCGTGGGTGGCGAACGACGACTGGCCGAAGAAGTTGCCGCCCACGTCGGCGGTACCGTCGTGCAGGGGCGTCGTGCCGTTGTTGCCCACCCCGCTGAAGTTGAGCTCCATGAACCGGACGCAGTACGACGGGGAGCCAGCTGCGCATTCAGAACAGATGCCGCAGCTGTTGAAGGTGGCCGCGACACGGTCGCCCGGCGCCACCTTGGTGACGCCCTCCCCTACCGCGGTGACGACGCCACTGCCCTCGTGACCGACGACGGCGGGGAACGGGAAGGGCAGGTGACCGTGCGCGACGGCCAGATCGGTGTGACACAGCCCGACCCCCGCCACCTCGATGAGAACCTCCCCCGGGCCGGGATCGGCCAGGTCGAGCTCCTTCACGGCGAAGTCGGAACCGAGTTTCTCGAGTACGGCGGCTGTAACCTTCACGGCATTCCTTCCACCATTTTCAGGCCCGTCTTCCGGGCGCTTTTCTCTCCGCTGGGTCGACGTTCTCGTTCCGGCTTTCTTGATCAAACACTGGAGTCGACGACGTTCACCCTGATCCCGTCACAGGCCCCGGTGACGATCAGCTGGCAGGACAGCCGCGAGTCCTCGCCAGCGAAACCGGCCTGGCGCACGAGCGCGGCGAACGTCCCGCCCACGTGGCCGGCACCGACGGTGCGGGCAGGGGGCTCGGTCACCTCAGTTCCAGTCGCATCGGGAGCCGGCGCAGCCCGCCGACGAAGTTCGTCTGGACGACCCTCCGGTCGCCGGTCACCTCGAGCGACTCCACGCGAGGAAGCAGCTCTTCCAGCATGATGCGCAGTTCCTGCTTGGCCAGGTGCATGCCGATGCACATGTGCGGGCCGTACCCGAAGGCGATGTGCCGGTTAGGCCGACGGTCGATGCGGAACTCGTCGGGCGCGTCGAAGATGTCGGTGTCGCGGTTCGCCGACTGGTAGAGCAGCATGAACCGGTCACCCTTGGTGATCTGCTGTCCCCGCAACACATAGTCCTGGCTCGCCTGCCGGACGAAGTGCTTGACCGGCGACACCCAGCGCAGCCCCTCGTTGACGAGGTCGGGCACGAGCGACGGGTCGGCCTTGACCCGGACGAGCTCCTCCGGGTGGTGGGCCAGCACCTCGATGATGCCGGCCAGAGTGCTCGACGTGGTGTCGTGCCCGGCGGTGGAGATCGCGACGAACCAGCCGTAGGCGACCTCCTTCGCGAAGAACTCTCCGTCCGGCCGGCGCGCGTTCGCGATGATGGAAGCCAGGTCGTCCCGAGGCTCGGCACGCCGAGCCTCGACGAGAGCGTCGAAGTAGGCGTAGAAGTCGCGGATCGCGGCCGACCACTGCTGCGCCGCCGCCTCGGGGGTCAGCGCGGCGATGTCGTCACGCTGGGTCTCGGGGTCCGCGGTGCCGAAGAATTCCTGGGTGAGGGCCATCATCCGGGGCTCGTCCTCGGCGGGAACCCCGAACAGCGACATGACGACGTGCAGCGGGTAATAGAGCGCGAACTCCCCGACGAAGTCGAGGTCGTTGACACCCGGGCGCAGCCGGTCGGCGATCGCCTGCGTGGCGAGTCCGCGGATGCGATCCTCCCACTTCTTCAGCGAGGCGGGCCGGAACCATTCGTTCGCGATGTCCTTGACCATCGTGTGCTCGGGCGGATCGAGGTAGGTCACCGTCTCGAGGATCCGCAGGCTCCCACCGGTCAGGGAGCTGGTGAACGCGTCGCCCGCCTGGTTCTGCAGAATCGGGTTGTGCGAACCCGGCTCCTCACCGCCACCACTGGTGAAAACGGCCGGCTGCTTCTCGATCTCCATGATGTCCGTGTGCTTGGTGACGAGCCAGATCGGGTCGTAGCCCTCGACGTGGACCTTCGCCAGCGGCGCGTTCTCCCGCAGCCACCGGTACGCCGCGAAGAGCGGTTCGTCGTCCCGGTGTCCTTCGGGCAGCACCACACGTCGCGCGATCTCGTCCGGGACGCTGACAGTCGGGGTGGACTCCGTAATAGTCATGCGGCGCTCCTGCGTCAGGGCGAGTAGCCGTCCGGTCGGTTCGACCGGCTCCATCCGGCGGTGCGCCCCATCATGTGAGCCCAGTCACGTGTTCTGCATCACCCTTAAGAGAACTTTTTTTACCCCCATGCGAGGACAGGTCTACCCACGTGCTGGCGGTGGTACGTGGCAGCGGCCTCGGAACGGATGGTGCCGGGTGCTCGGTGTCCAGTCCGAACACGACGCTTCGCCGCCGCCGGCCGGGGTGGTGCGCACGATGTATTCGATCACCCGAACGGTGATCGGCGGACCGTAGCCGCGGCACGCGGGATTGAGCTCGGCCAGGTAGGCACCGTCCGCCGACACTGTGATCGGTGCGAGAGCGAACGACGCCGACGCCCGCCACAGCAGGTGCGTGCCGGTAGCGAGGGTGTCGCGGGCCAGCCGGTGAGACAGGAAGTTACGGTCAGCCAGCACCAGCATCCCGGGGCCGAACGACGGCAACAGATCGACCGGCTCCTGCACCACGCCCACCTCTGCCAGACCAGCGGCGACAGCATCCGCCTCGCCCAAGCCCTGTCCGGCAAGGGGGTGAAACCCCTGACCACCTGACGACCCGGGCACGTCGGTGGCCACCAGCGGGCAGATCTGGTGGCCACCACCGGGCAACTCTCGTGACCGTCACTGAGTTCTCAATGTCCCTTGACAAGAGAGCGGCTCGGCAGGTCAGGAACGGGCTGGGAGCCAGAAACGACCCGGGAGCAGGTAGGACGACGGCACGTCGGTGAAGGAATCCGCGCTGACCAACATCCGAGAGCTCCGACGATCCGGCTCCGGGTGACGGTGACGGTCGCTGCCTCCTGTCGGCGGAGCAGGCGCGACCGGGACGCGACCAGCCAGCCACCGCGACGCGGTGTATTAATTTTAATCCTATTTAGATATACTGAGGACGTCACGAGCGACGCCGACCGCCAGGCCTCGCCGAGACGCCATGAACACCCCTACCGTCGGAACCGCCGACCGAGGAGGCGTGCGTGCCGCCGCCGCTACCCCCGAACGAACAACCCGACGACTGGACGGAACCCGGCGCACATCCCGTGACGGCCGGGGTCTACCGCGTCCCGCTCCCCCTGCCGCAGGACGGCCTGCGCGCGGTGAACGTCTACGTCATGCCGGACATCGACGGCCTGGTCGTGGTGGACTCCGGGTGGGCTGCGCCGTCCACCGAGTCCGCGCTGACCACCGCTTTGGGCACGCTCGGCTACCGACTCGACGACGTTTCCCGTGTCGTGGTGACGCACGCACATCACGACCACTACACCCAGGCCATCGCACTACGCACGAGGTTCGGGACGAAGGTCAGCATCGGCTGGGGGGAACGTCACTCCATACACGCCGGTGAGGAGGTATACGCCGGTGGGGAGGCCGGGGTCCTCACCCGTCCCCAGCTCGCGATGCTGCTGCGCTGCGGCGCGCCCGACCTTGCCGCCCGCTACGCCCAGTACCTGGCAAGGGAGACGACGGAGGCGAGGGATGCACCGTGGGGTCCCCCCGACAGCTGGCTCGACGACGGCGACGTCGTCGGCCTGGCAGACCACAAGCTCGACGTCCTCGCCACGCCCGGGCACACCCGCGGCCACGTCGTGCTCCGCGACAACGCCAACGCCCTGCTGTTCGCCGGCGACCACGTACTGCCGCACATCACCCCGTCGCTGGGGTTCGAGTGGGTGCCCGAACCGTCGCCGCTTCGCAGCTTCCTGCAGTCACTGCGCCTGGTAGGTGACCTTCCCGACACGCTGCTGCTGCCCGCACACGGTCCGGTCACCACCAGCGTGCACCGGCGGGTCGAGGAGCTGCTGGCCCACCACGAGGCTCGCCTGGACGCCGTCGTCCGGCACGTTCGCGAAGGCGCTGGGACGGCGTTCCAGGTTGCGTCGGCGATGCGCTGGACCCGCCGGGAACGCCGGCTCGACGAACTCGACACGACCAGCCAGATGCTGGCCGTCCTCGAGATCGAGGCACACCTCAACCTGCTGGTGGAACACGACCAGTTGGCAACAGCCACCGGCGAGGACGGCGTCGTGCTCTACGCCCCCCGCCGCTGACGCCCGGTACCAGCGACTGGCACCGACGGACAGCATCTTGTCCTGCCGCCGTCGGTCATCGGCAGGCGTGGCGTCAGAACAGCCGGCGCAGCAGCTTCTCGGCGCGGGCCGAGTACGGCGGGTAGATCAGCGACAGATCCGGCCGC
>NZ_CAAAFT010000435.1:9122-13351 GCF_900634765.1 Candidatus Protofrankia californiensis
CGCGGGCCGAGTACGGCGGGTAGATCAGCGACAGATCCGGCCGCGCCGGCTTCGACAGCACCGCCTTGCGGTGACTGAACGTCTCGAACCCCCAGCGTCCGTGGTAGGCGCCCATCCCGCTGTTACCGACGCCGCCGAAGGGCAGCTGCGGGACGAGGCAGTGCACCGCGGCATGGTTGATCACAATGCCACCCGCGCTGACCTCGCGCAGCACCTGTTCACGCTCGGACTTCGCCGAACTGAACAGGTAGGCCGCCAACGGCTTGGGACCAAGGTTGACCAGGACGACGGCCTCGTCCAGCGACGACACGCCCACCACTGGCAGGATCGGCCCGAAAATCTCCTCCCGCATGACGGGCGCGTCCGGGTCGGGGTCGACGACGACCGTCGGCTCGACGGCCGCGCGGTCAGCGTCCACCGACCCGCCGAGGACGACGGTGCCACCGGCGCCGTCGAGCAGCGCCGCCAGCCGTTCGAACTGACGGCGGTTGACGATGGGAAGCGTGGCCGGGGCACCGGAGCGGAAGCTGCGGATCGTCTGGACGAGTTGGGTGACAAAGCGGTCGCGCACCTCGGTTTCGACCAGCACGTAGTCCGGCGCGATGCAGGTCTGCCCGGAGTTCAGCAGCTTCGTCCAGGCGATGCGGCGGGCCGCGACCTCCAGGTCGGCGTGGCGGGTGACAATCGCCGGACTCTTGCCACCCAGTTCCAAGGTGACCGGAGTGAGGTGCCGCGCGGCGGACGCCATCACGATCTTGCCGATTTCCGGACCGCCGGTGAAGAAGGCGTGGTCAAGACCCTGATCGAGCAGCAACTGGGTGGCCTGGGCCTCGCCCTCGACGACGGCCACCGCGTCGGGGTCAAGGTACTGCGGGACGAGCCGCGCGAGCAGGGCCGAGCAGACCGGGGCGTGCTCGGACGGTTTGATGACGGCGCAGTTGCCCGCCGCGACGGCGCCGACCAGCGGGCCGAGCGACAGGTAGACCGGGTAGTTCCACGGGCCGATGACCAGCACGACGCCGAGCGGTTCGTACTGGTACCACGCCCGGCCGGGCCTCGCCACGAGCGGCAGGCCGGTGCGCCGGCGCCGCATCCAGGACCTGAGGTGTCTGCGAGCGTAGGCCGCCTCGGTCCGGACCGGGGCGACGTCGCCCAACCAGGAGTCCACCGCCGCCCGGCCGAGGTCGGCCCCGATCGCCTCGGCGATGTCCGTCTCATGCTCGGTGACCAGCCGCTCGATCGCCCGCAGCTGGTCGACACGCCACGCCAGGCTTCGCGTCCGGCCCCCGGCGAAACTCTTGCGCAGCCGGGCGACGACGTCCGCCACCTGTTCGGGGGTGGCTTCGCCGGAACCGGCCGGACCGTCAACGGCCGCCCGGGCCGTGGGACCGGCTGGTCCGGCGGTGCCGTCGGTGCCGGTGTCGTCGGTGCTCGATGGCAGCAGCGTCATTACGGCTCCTTCGAGTCTCGCGGATCGGCTGACTCGGTGGCGGCCGCGTGCTGCCGCGACACACTCCTGAGAGCCACCATAACTCTCTTTATAGTCCCGGTTAAGTACAGCTTCCCGGACCAGCGCAGGATCCTGGCGGAGGAGTTCGAGGCGACGATCCCGACCGCGATCGAGGAGATCGTGCGGTGGACGACCCTGTGATGGCCGGGCTCGCCCGATCACGTGTTGTCGGGCGAGCGAGCGGTCCTGATACACGAGCCACCGGCCGTACCGACACGGCGGAAGTTATAGTGAGGTGGGACCATATTCATCGGCGTCCGCGGACGCAGAGCGGGAGTGTCTCGTGCCCACGCTGGTGACGCGAGACCAGTACTTCGTCTCGGCTATGGAGATCGTCACCACTGAGGGCTTCGACAACCTGCGGATCGGCAAGCTGTGCGCGTCGGTCGGGGTCACCAGCGGTTCTTTTTACCACTACTTCGGGAGCTGGAAGGGTTTCGTCGACCGGCTGTTCGCGTACTGGGAAGCCCAGCAGAACGACCGGCTCACCACGTTGGCCACCGTCACCGGAGACGCGGTCGCCAGGACCGGCGCGCTGACGGAGTTCGCGCTGGGTGTGCCCCACGACACCGAGGCCGCCATCCGGGCGTGGAGTCACACCGGCTCCACCGTCGGCGTGGTGCAGGAGCGTGTGGACCGGCGTCGCGAGAAGGCAATCCTGTCCGTCGTGTCCGCAGTCGTGACCGACCCCGCCCGGGCACGGGTGCTGACGATGATGGGGATGAGCATCATCATCGGCTTCCAGCAACTGCGGTCCCCGGTGGAAGAGCGGGAGATGTGCCAGATGCTTGACGAGTACCAGCGTACGGTCCTCGTCCACAGCGACGACGGCTGCTCGCCGGAGCCTGACAGGCCGAGGCGACAGACCTGACACATACGATCATTTCTTGTATGACAGGAGCCTACCGGGACATATCATCCCGAACATCGATCCGCTGCCGTTAGGATGTTCAACCATTGCTTATCAGCACTAGGTGCACACATAGGAGCGTGTTACGCTCCCTCCTGCCGGAGGGGACCGGACATGTAAGGACTCATGTTGCCTAGACTTCTGTCCTCTGCACAGACCAGATCGATCTTCCGAGCCCGGTGGCGGCTCTTGGCAATGACGTTGGCACTACCGGTAGGTGTCGGCCTGGCTGCCTGCCAGGCCCCCCAGACATCCACGCCACCGGCATCGTCGGCGTCCGCCTCTTCCATAGCGCAGCGAGCCGCCGCAGCCTACATTGCGGCGCAATCGTCACCCACCGCATCCGCGGCCACGGCTGAACCCGCACCGTCGGGGACAGCGGTGGTTCCGGTACCACCGCTTGTGCACATCCCGACCCCGTCGACCACGAACCCACCTCATCCACTGCTTGCGTCCGCCCCTTCCACCCGGCCTCCGGGGCTTGACGACAGCTGGCGTCTGGTATTCGGCGACGAATTCGACGGGGCCGCGCTAGACATCGGCAAGTGGGTCACCAACGTCTGGCAGGGCGCTCAGTGCGGCGCCAACTCCGGCAACCACGGCTCGCAGAACTGCTACTCGCCCTCCGCGGTGACGCAAAGCGACGGCAAGGCGCACCTAACCGCGTCCAGGAACTCCTACAATTTCAAGGGTTCGATATTTCCGTACACCAGCGGCATCATAAACAGTGACCAGAAGTACTTCTTCACCTACGGCTACGTGGACGTCCGTGCCAAGCTGCCGAAAGGCAAGGGGTTCTGGCCCGCGATCTGGCTGTACAACCCGGCCTACACACTCGATGAGATCGACATCATGGAATTCATCGGCGAGGACCGGACGACCATCTACCAGACACTGCACACCAAGAACGGCGGCGAGAACCAGTTCAAGACCGAGAATCCGGACTGGAGTACCGAGTATCACAACTACGCCGTCAGGTGGGAGCCGGGATCGCTGACCTTCTACATCGACGGCGTGCAGACGGGGCGCCTGACCAACCTGGTTCCTTCGGACAAGATGTACCTGATGGTGAACCTGGACGTGGGTGGTCCCTCCAGCTGGGGCGGTGCGCCCGACGGTGCCACCGCATTCCCCAGCAGCGTCGACGTCGACTACGTTCACGTCTACCAGCAGTCCCCGTAGCCCCCACCCGCAGCACCGGCAATCATTACCATGCGGATGCGCGGAAACCGCCCGGTTCTGGGGTCCCCGGATCGACTGACCAGCGTCGACCGGAGACCCAGCCGACGCGAAGCGTGCGTGCGTGCGTGCGTGCGGAGTGGCTACAGCGGGCGTGTACTGCTTCGTCAGGCGGGGGTCCCGAAAACCTGGGTCCAGTAGGTGCCGTAACTGCCGCCACACGCGTAGCCGACCCCGATCTGGGTGAACTCCCCGTTGAGCATGTTCCTGCGGTGTCCGGGACTGTTCATCCAGCCGGCCACCACCTCCGCCGGGCTGCGCTGACCGGCCGCGACGTTCTCGCCCAATACCCGGTATCGGTAGCCGGCCGCAGTCGCACGGTCGGACATCGTCCGCCCGTCCAGGCTGACATGATCCATGTAGCTGTTCGCCGCCATGTCCTCGCTGTGTCGCTGTGCCGCCAGGACCAGGCAGGCGTCCACCGTAAGGGGCCGCTCGCCCACCCTGGCACGTTCGGCATTGGCCAACGCCACGACCTGTAGGACCACGTCCCGACCAGCGGCAGCCGATGGAGCAGACGGCTGCCCCGGCCTCGGTGGCAGGGTCGCCGACGGGCTCGCCGGGCTGGCC
>NZ_CAAAFT010000435.1:13448-14579 GCF_900634765.1 Candidatus Protofrankia californiensis
GTCATCGTCGACCTGGACGCCGAAGTCACGGGCCAGCCCGGCGAGGCCGTCGGCATAGCCCTGGCCGAGCGCCCGGACCTTCCAACCACCCCCACGCTGGTAGATCTCCGCGAGCAGGAGAACGGTCTCGTGGTGTGGCCGTGGTGGGGTGAACCGCACGATGAGGGACCCGTCCCGGCCACGGATGTCCAGGACCGGTGACGGCAACCGCCCGAGCACCAAAGCCGCGTCGGCCGGGCTCACGACGACGACCACCCTGGTCGCCGCGGGACGCAGCCGGTCCGGGTCGATGCTGGCGCCGTCGCCGGTCAGCCGGGCTCCGGGTGCGGACGGCTGGTTGTAGAAGACGAAGTCCTCGTCCGCGGCGACCTTCCCGTTCTCACTGGTGACGAGGAGCGACAGGTCGAACGGTCCGGCCACGCGAACGGACAGAGCACCGTCCGGCAACGACCGGTTGGCACCGGCAACCAACTCAAGCATGATCACTCCGGGTAGGTGGACGTCGTCATCCAGTACCGATGGATCCCTGCATGTGAATCCCTGCATTCAGCAGCGACCAAGGATTGGACGTCCGGCTTGACGCCCTGTCCTCGGTCGCTCCTACAAGGACGAACAAGTGTCACGTATCGTCCCGGTCGGCGTGGCGCCGGCACCGGTTCCCAGGTCCGGACGTCCGATGCCCGGACGATGATCGAAAGATCTTCCGTACTTGGGCGAACGCGCCCGATAAGGTCACATTTCGGCTGCGTCCATGGGTGTTAGTGTCCCGGCATGGCCGAGACGGTGTCCGCCCCACGCGGATCCTCATCCATCCCAGATGTGCCCGCCGTAGCCGGCGGCGGGCCGGCAGAAGCCTCGGAGTCGGCGCCGGTGACCCCGTCGACGCAGGCAGCACCGGCGCAGGCACCGGCAGGACCGGCGCAGACACCGGCACCGCAGGCACGGACACCGGCACCCGGATCTGCGCCCGTGGGCTCCTCGCCGGCGCCGATCGCCAGAACCTCGATCGGGCGGTCCGTCAGGCTCTTCCGCGCCGCTCGGCGCGAACCGGTCGACCCGGCCTGCTTCTACTCGCTGCTCGCCGCCGACTCGGTGCACCAGCTCAGCCACTTCACCGCTCTGGCCGGCTCC
>NZ_CAAAFT010000435.1:14604-17040 GCF_900634765.1 Candidatus Protofrankia californiensis
CTCAGCCACTTCACCGCTCTGGCCGGCTCCCTCGTCCTGGACGTCGGCGGCGGCCCCGGCTACTTCCGCAGCGCCTTCCGGCAGGCCGGTGCCCGCTACATCTGGGTTGAACCGGACATCTCCGAGATGAGCGCCGGTGGCATCGTAGAGCCGGGCCGGGTGCTCGGCAGCGCATTGGACATGCCGTTCGCCACCGCCTCGGTGGACATCTGCTACTCGTCGAACGTTCTGGAGCACGTACCCGACCCGTGGCGGATGTGCGAGGAGATGGTGCGGGTAACCCGACCCGGCGGTGTGATCTTCCTGAGCTTCACGAACTGGCTCTCGCCCTGGGGCGGGCACGAAACCGCGCCATGGCACTACCTCGGTGGCCACCGCGCGGCCCGACGCTACGAGCGCCGCACCGGGACCTCGCCCAAGAACCTGTACGGCAGCAGCCTGTTCCCGGTGTCGGTGGCCGACGCCCTGGCGTGGGCCCATGGCCACGGCGACATCGACGTCGTCGACGCCATGCCGCGGTACCTGCCGACATGGGCCAAGCCGATCCTGCGGGTTCCAGGTGTCCGGGAGGTCGTCACCTGGAACCTCGCCATGGTCTTCCGCCGACGCTAACGGGCCGAAGAACCACCCTCGGGCCGGTCGACCACTGTCAGATCAGCCGTAGCTGGCGTCCCTGGTTCGGGCGAACCCTGCGGGGCCTGAGCGGACCTGAACGGCGCTCGAGCAATGGTGTGTCCAGGCCGTCCAGAAAGGGCGACGGCCGCACCTCGTACACCTGCCTGCCGCGGCGGGCCGCATATGTGAGCACGAGCCGCTCCCTCGCCCTGGTCATGCCCACGAACAGCAGCCGCCGCTCTTCCTCGTCGCCGTCGCCGTCGCCGTCGCCATCCCGGCCGGCCACTCCGGCCACTCCGGCCGCACCGGTCATGCCGGTCATGCCGGTCATGCCGGCACCGCCGCCGGAGGCGGATGCGCCCGCCCAGCGCAGCGGCAGCAGGCCGTCCTCGCAGCCGATGATGACGACGAAGCCGAACTCCAGCCCCTTGGAGGCGTGCAGCGTCAGCAGCGAGATCCGGTCCGCTCGAGGGTCGAAGGTGTCGACCTCCGCGCCGAGCGCGATCTCGGACCGGAAGCGCTCCAGGTCGTCGCCGCACTCGGTGGCAAGCGGGGTCAGGACGTCCAGCGCGTACCGGATCTCGGCCTCGCCCGGCAGTCCGGCCGGATACTCCGACGAAGAGGACGGAGAGCCGGCCGCAGGCTCCGACGCGGACCTGGTCGGGGCATCCGACGGTGCCCCGGTCATGCTCCCGGCGGATGCCGCGCCCCCGCGCCCAGGCGTCCTGGCAGCGCCGTCGAGCGCGGCCTGTGCCGCCGCACGCAGACGCGCGAGGACGGTCCGGGCCTGCGCCGGGACCGCAGGCAGCGTGGAGACCGCAGGGAGCGCGTCGGCGTGCGTGTTGTCGCCGATGAGCTCCAGCAGGTAGGCGACGCCGGGAGTGTCGGCGAACCGGTTGTGGGATCGGCGCTGGAAGGGAAACCCCTGCCGGTCGAGGGCGTCCATCACCGGTCGGGCCTGGCGGGCCGTGCGGTAGAGCACCGCGATGTCGGAGAAGGACAGCCGAGCCTGCGCCGTCCCGTCCACCCCGGTGTCGAGCGCGTGGAAGGACGTACCGCCCAGGGCCTCCTCGATGAGGCTCACGACAACCGATGCCTCGTCGGCCTCGTCGGCGGCGCGACGCAGCATCACCGGAGCATTCTGCGGATGCGCACCGACCGCGGACAATGTCCGGCCGGGAACCAGGGTGGCCGGTTCGATCAGGCGGACGGCAGCCTCGACGATCCTGGGTGTGGAACGGTAGTTGCGGGTCAGCGAAACCACTCTGGCATCGCGGAAATCATCCCGAAAACGCAGGAAGAAACCCACGTCGGAGCCGCGGAAGGAGTAGATGGCCTGGTCCGGGTCGCCGATCGCGCACAGGTTCGCGGCAGGCCGCATACCGGCGCTGTCGGCCGAAGGACGCTCCGCGCCCTGCTCCGGATCTCCGGCCGAACGCCTGTCCGAAGAGCGGTCCGGCGACGGATCGGTCGACCCGCCGGCGGACCGTCCGGCCAGCATGGTCAGCAGGACGTACTGCAGCTCGTCGACGTCCTGGTACTCGTCGACCCAGACATGCTGCCAGCGGGTCCGATACTCCTCGGCAACCTCGGGGTGTTCCCGCATCACCACCACGGGTAGCTGGACGAGGTCGTCGAGATCAACCAGGTTACGCGCGCGCAGCGCACGGTCGTACTCCTGCGCCACTGTGGCCAGTTCATGCCCGCTGGTGGGCTCACCGAGAGCGCGGGCACGCCGCAGCTGGGCCGTTGCGCGTTGCAGCCGCTGGAGGTTGCGCGCTCCCGACACCGTGCTGGCCAGCATCTCCCGCAGGATCTGCG
>NZ_CAAAFT010000435.1:17360-21610 GCF_900634765.1 Candidatus Protofrankia californiensis
TGCGCGCTCCCGACACCGTGCTGGCCAGCATCTCCCGCAGGATCTGCGCGCGCACCGCCTCGTCCGCGATCCCGACGTCCGGTCCCAGGCCGAAGCGTGTGTGCTGTTCCTGGACTATCCGCAGCCCCAGCCCGTGGAAGGTCGTCGCGAAGATGCGTGGCGCATGGTGGGGAATGAGCGCGGCGAGCCGTTCCCGCAGTTCGGTCGCGGCCCGCCGGGTGAAGGTCACCGCCAGGCACTGTTCGGCCGGCACCGCGCGCTCCCGCACCCGGTATGCGATCGAGTGGACCAGGGTGCGGGTCTTGCCGGTTCCCGGTCCGGCAACGATCAGTAGCGGACCCTCCGTGACCGCCGCCGCGGCACGCTGTTCGGCATCGAGAGCGGCCAGGACGGACGACCCGTGCGCCTCGTGCGGCACGCCCACCTGCCCGTCCTGGACCGGCATACCCGCCGACACTTCAAAGGAGGACGCGTCGAAGGACGGCCCTGCCGAAGATGACGTGTCGACAGCAGGAACGCGCTGCTCAGGAGCCGGATGCGCCGGATCGGGATCCGGATCCCGCGCATCCGTGGTGCCACCCACCGCGGGTGGGGTCGCGGATAAAGCGGGGGGTGAGACGGACGGTGCCAGGGCAGTGCGGGTGGCGCGGGTCCCCCGGCGGGAGGAGCGGGCCCGGGGGCCACCCGATCCCGCCGCGTTCTCCCCCACCGCCTTCTCGGCATTTCCCGGGGCATCCGGGCCCGAGCAGCCCGGGCCCGGATGCCCCGGCTGCCCCGGCTGGGAGGTGCCGGCCGTCAACGTTCCCGTGGCCGGGGCAAGGTCGAACAGCGTGCCCGCGTCCGAGCTGAGTTCTTCGGGGTCGAAAAGCCGGATAACGCCGTACTCACCGTCGAACCCGGCCTCGCGGATCACTTCCGCACGCCGCAGCCGGCGAATTGCCTCCACCAGCGCGGACGAGCCGACCTCGGCGATCGCGTCGAGGGGAACCTCGGCAAGAATCTCCAGCTCCGGGCCGAGCCGGGTGGTCAGCGCGGTGACCTGCGCGGCCACGGCCTTGCTCTTCGGCCCGACCCCGAGGATCTCCCCCACGACCTCGGGCAGTGCCACCAGCGAACGCACCTCGCCCGCGGTCGGCGGACGGACCCCTTCGGCACGGTCGGCAAGCGCATCCACCCGGTGCAGGACCCCGACGGTCAGCGGCCGTCCGCACTGCGGGCAGAGACCGTCCGCCTGCCGGGTCTGGCTCGGTTCGTAGCGGACGTTACACTTGCGGTGACCGTCGAGGTGGTACTTGCCCTCTTCGGGGAAGAACTCGATCGTGCCGGCGAAACCGTCCCCGGTGCGCAGCGCCGCAAGCATGGCGAAGTAGTCGACGTCGCAGGTGAACGCGGTCGCCTCCCGGCCGAGCATGGGCGGGGAGTGCGCGTCGGAGTTGCTGACCAGGCGGAACCGGTCGAGCCCGGACAGCCGCCAGAACATCGGCGGGTCCGCCGACAGGCCGGTTTCCAATGCGAAGATGTGGTCGGCCAGATCGACGTAGCAGTCCTCGACCGCGTCAAAACCGGACTTGGAGCCCAGCACCGCGAACCACGGCGTCCACACGTGGGCCGGTATCAGGTAGCAGCCGTCGCCCGCGCCGAGGGTGATCTCCAGTAGGTCGCGCGAGTCCAGCCCCAGGATGGGACGTCCGTCCGCGGTAAGATTGCCGATCTTCGCCAGGCTCGCGGTGATCCGGCCCGCGGCGTCGGTACTCGGGGCGTAGAGGAGGTGGTGGACCTTGCGGGTCCGCTCCCCCCGCTTGTAGATCGTGGAGATCTCCGTGGACAGCATGAACCGGGTCGCCACCCGGCAGGAGGCGGGCAGGGTCCGCAGCACGTCCGCTTCGAGATCGGGACGCAGCCGGAACAGGCCGGGTTCGGCCGGCACGAGCTTGGTGGCGATCTCCTGCGTCCAGGCGGGGTGGGTGAAGTCGCCGGTTCCGATCACCCGGATCCCCTTGCGCGCCGCCCACCAGGCAAGGTGCTCCAGGTCGCAGTCACGGCTACAGGCCCGTGAGTACTTGGAGTGGATGTGCAGGTCCGCGAGAAACCGTGAGCTCACAGATGCGTATGTTGTCGCATCCGCGCACGCGTACACACGGCGGCCTGCCGAGCCGGGGTTACTGCCCGCCGGGGCGGGTCACCACCTGCCGAGCTGGGTCACCGCATGCCGAGCTGGGTCACCACCTGAAGGACCGAAGGCGGCATGATCATGCTCCTTCCGCGCCGGCGGAAGGCCCGGGTCCCATGGACGGCGCCCGGAGCATGACCCGGCATGACCGCGTCCCATCCGGACGGGTCATTATGAGCATTGCTGCAACGGGCTGTGTCCGCCGCTGTGCGCATCCGGCCATCGGAGGGAGCCCGCGGGGGCTGCCGCGTCGCCGTCCGGAGAGGACTATGACCGAACAAACGGCAGTTCGCGAGCTGCACCATCGCGACGGGAACCGTGACAAGGAGCAACACGGCGAGGAGCGCCACGGCAAAGAACGCCATGGCGAGGAGCACCGTCGCGACAGTCAGCGCCATGCCGCGCTGAGCGACCGGTGTCACCGCCTGGTCCGGTTCCTGCGGGAGATCGCCCTGTGCCAGGCTCCGCGGATCACCATGGTCGACGACCACCCTGTCGTGCTGTGGCTCGACGACCTCCCGGACGGCCTGTCCCTGTTCGAACAGGCCGGCGCCGACGAGGTGCTGTTGTGCGCACCCGCCGCGGCGGCCCTGCCGCCGCCACCCGCGCTGCCCGACCTGCTGACCGGCTGGGTTGTCATGACCGAGCCGGGAGAGCCGCCTGACGAGTTCCCGCCGTTGCGCGAGATCGGCCCACGGACACGTGTCGAACTCCGACCGGACGGCATCCAGCGCGAGATCACCGAAACCATCCGGCTCGCGGACGCACCCGACGTCCAGGCCGCCTACTCCGAGTGGCTGCCGACCTGGCGGATCTGGGCGGTCAGGGCCCGTGCGGACGCAGAACGGCGGACCCTGCACAACGTCCTGCACGCGGTGGCGCAGCGCCTGGCGCAGGAGGGTGACGCGCTCGAGCTGGTGCTCTGCACAGGTCTGCTGTCCTGGCAGGTCCCGGCACCGGGGTCCGCGGCGCGCCCGTCCACAGCGCCCGGCCCGTCCACAGGCGGCCCGCCCGCGGCCGGCTCGTCCACAGCGCCCGGCCCGCGGCCCACGACCATCGGGGTCCACCATCACCTGCTCGCGACGAGGCTGCTGGTGGAGATCGACACGGCCACCTCCGCCATCCGCCTGCGTCTGCCCGCCGAGGCCGCGACCCGGCTGGAGGACGGGAGCCTGCTTGACGGGGTGGAGGCGTTCCGGCCGGAACGGACCAACGCGCTGCACGAGCGGCTGCACGGCCGCGCCGCGGTCCCCCTCGGCTCCGATGACGAGCGGGTACTGCGTGACTGGCTGACCCTTGCCGTGGACGTGTCCACCGACGGTTACTCGCCGTCCTGGCGTCCGGTGGCGCAACCCGGCCCACGCCCACAGGTGACCTTCGCTCCGGCACTGGTGCTGCGTACCCGCGGCCGGGCGGCGCTGCTGAACTACTACGACCAGATGCTGGACGCGCTGCGCGGCGACAACCCGCCTCCGCTCGGCCTGGTGCAACTGGTCGAGACGTTGGAGGCCGACGAACGCCTGGCGTGGCTGGCCGCCGGCGGAATGCGAAGCGGCATCGAACTGGGCGCGGAACCACTGTTCCCGCTGCCGGCGAATCCGGAGCAGGCCCACGTGATGGAACGCCTGCGCCAGGACAACGGCGTGGTGGTGGAAGGGCCTCCCGGGACCGGCAAGACCCACACGATCGCCAACCTGATGTCCGCGCTGCTTGCCCAGGGTCAGCGGGTACTGGTCACCAGCCAGAAGGCGCAGGCGCTGCGGGTACTGCGGGAGAAGATGCCCCCGACACTGCAACGGTTGTGCGTGTCGCTCACCGACGTGAACGACACCGGTTCGTCCGAGCTTGCGGCGAGTATCAGCGCGCTCGCGGCGGAGAAGGCCGCCTTCCGTCCGGACGAGCACGACCGGCGGATCGCGCAGCTACGGGCCCGCCGTGACGCCGCCGCCGCACGCCGGGCCGAACTGGCCGAACGGATCCAGCGGCTGCGCGCGGCCGAAGGCGTCCACCACCACCTTGACGGGGTGGCGCCGGGCTGGGAGGGCACCCTGGCCCGGATCGCCCGGCGGGTACGGGACGA
>NZ_CAAAFT010000436.1:0-835 GCF_900634765.1 Candidatus Protofrankia californiensis
ATGGTGGACATGGCGGGCCGCCGTCGGCGCCGCTGGACGTCGCCGAGGCGGCCGAACTGCTCGCCGTGCTCCGCTCCCGGACGCCCGCTCGGGTCCGCAGGCTCACCCAGACCCCGACCGATCCGGACACGGTGGTCCCGACCGGCACGATCCGTCAGCTCCTAGCCGCCGAACAGGCCGCCACCTCGGTCGCCCGCGACAGCGCGATCACCCTTGCCGAGCCTGCCGCCGTCCTCGCCGACCGGCTCGCCGGACTGTCCCCCCAGCAGGTGGACGCCCTGCGGGAGGTCACCACGGAGCTGACCGACGCTCTGGCGCTGGTGGCCCGCCATCACAGCCGTTGGGCGTGGGTGGAGACGGCGCTCGACGATGCCCTCACCGGCCGCGACACCGTGCTCTGGACGAAGGTCACCGCGGCCGCGCCAGCTGTCGAGCAGGCCGCCCGCGCGCTCGACCAGATCGGGCTGCACAAGGTCGTCCTGCCCACGCTGACCGAGCAGGGGCCGGCGAGCGCGCAGGTACTGCTCGCCCATGGCGAGGCGCTGCGGGCCCATCTGGCGGCCGGCCACGGTCTGCGCGCCGTCTTCCGTCCGAAGATCCAGAAAAGCGCGGCTCTCCTGCTCACGGCGGCGACCGTCGACGGCGTGTCCCCCCGCACACCCGAACTGCTCGACGTGGTGCTCGCCCGGTTGACCGCGCAGGTCTGCCTGGAGACGGCGAGTAGCGCCTGGGCGCTGGTGGCCGTGCGCATCGATTCCGAGTCCGCTCCCGAGGTGCGTCTGGCCCGCCTGCACGATCTGGCCGCCGCCCTCGACGCGGTCAACCGGGCCCGCGA
>NZ_CAAAFT010000436.1:1066-1896 GCF_900634765.1 Candidatus Protofrankia californiensis
CGTCTGGCCCGCCTGCACGATCTGGCCGCCGCCCTCGACGCGGTCAACCGGGCCCGCGACGCGCGTGACCGTGTTCTCGGTGTCCTCGGCGCTCCCAACGCTCTCGGCGCTCCCGGCGCCACGCCGTCGGGCAGCCCGCTGGGCATCGCGCTCACCAGCACCCGGGCATGCCGGGATCTTGCCGCTGCCATCGAGGACGTCCGGCTGCGCCAACGCGCCGCCGCCGCCACCGAGAATCTCAGCCGCATCCACAGCCGCTATGTGACAGCGGTCAGGACCCAGGCGAGCGCACCAGAGCTGACCGTCCTCGCGGACGCGCTGGCCAACCGCGACGTCACGGCCTACGAGGCCGCTCGCGTCGCGCTCGAGGCGGCCGGTGCCGAGCGGGACGCGGAGATGCGCTGTGTCGCGTTGCTGGAGCGTGTCCGGGCCGCACATCCGGGCCTGGCGGTGGCCCTGTTGGAAGGCGTGGCCCCAGACCCGGCGAGCCCGGCAAACCCGGTGAACGCACGTACGGTGGGTACGGTCGGCGGTGCCGAGGCGGCAACCGGGAACCGTCCAGGCAATGCGGACGCGGCGCGGTGGGACCGCCGGATCGCGTCCTTCACCGAGGCATGGGCGTGGGCCTGCGCAGCGACCTGGCTGGAGCGCTCGCGTACAGCATCCGGTGAAGCCGACGTCGAGGCCGAGCTCGACGCGGCCGAGGATGCCCTCGCCGCCGCCACCGCCGAGCTCGCCGGCGCGCTCGCCTGGAAGCACTGCCTGGAACGGATGGGCGCCGAGCAGTCCGCGGCGCTGCGCTCCTACGCCGACGCGGTCGCCGCGGGCGG
>NZ_CAAAFT010000436.1:1921-3077 GCF_900634765.1 Candidatus Protofrankia californiensis
GATCATGCCCATCGGCGAGGTGCTCTCGACCATTCCAGCGGTCCGGGACTGCTTCGACGTAGTGATCGTGGACGAGGGCAGCCAGGCGGGGCTGGACAGCCTGTTCCTGCTGTGGCTCGCTCCCCGCGTGATCGTGGTCGGTGACGACCGGCAGTGCACCCCGACGGAGGCGAGTTTCGAGGAACTGGAACCGGTCTTCCAACGCCTCGACACGCTGCTGTCCGACGTGCCCGGCTGGCTGCGCATCGCATTCACCCCCCGTTCCAGCCTCTTCACACTGCTGCGGACGAGGTTCGGCGAGGTCATCCGGCTGCGTGAACACTTCCGGTGCATGCCGGAGATCATCGAATGGTCGTCCGCGATGTTCTACCGGGACGCCCCGCTGGTGCCGCTGCGCCAGTTCGGCGCTGACCGGCTGCCGCCCCTGCGGTCATGCCACATCCCGGGCGCGGTCACCTCCGGCGTCGCCGGCGGGCTGCGCAACGCGGCCGAGGCCGAAGCCCTGGTAACCCAGGTCCTGGCCTGCACCGACGACCCCCGCTACAACGGGATGTCCTTCGGGGTCGTTGTACTGCAGGGTACCGCCCAGGCGGAGCTGATCCGCGGCAAGTTGATCAAGAGGATGTCCCCGGCCGAGCAGCAACGCCGGCGGCTGCGCGTCGGGACCCCACCGGACTTCCAGGGCGACGAACGAGACGTGATCTTCCTGTCGATGGTTGTCGCCCCCGACACCCCGACACCGTCGCTGACCCGGCTGGAATACCAGCGGAGGTTCAACGTGGCCACGTCACGCGCCCGCGACCAGGTGTGGCTGTTCCACTCCGTGACCGCGGACGACCTGGAGCCGACCGACCTGCGGCACAACTACCTCAGCTACGTGCTGTCACAGACATCTGCCACCGCCGGGACGAACGCCGACACGGCCCTTGCCACGCCCGCGCTGCCCGACGTCCGCCCGGACATCCCGCATCCGCGGTTCGACACCCTGTTCGAGCAACGGGTCTTCCGCGCCCTGCGCGAACGTGGATATCTGGTGTGGCCCCAGGTCGAGGTGAACGGCCGGCGCGTCGACCTGGTGGTGGCGGGGGGACGCGCCCGTCTCGCGGTCGAGTGCGACGCGGACACCGTCATGTCGCCCGAGCAGATCGTCCATGAG
>NZ_CAAAFT010000436.1:3102-5866 GCF_900634765.1 Candidatus Protofrankia californiensis
CTTCTGGCGGATCCGCCAGTCGGAGTTCGAGATCGACCCGGACGCCGCACTCGCCTCCCTGTGGCCGGCACTGGCCGCCGTCGGGGTGGCGCCGGAGGCAGCACCGCACACGACCCGCACCACCAGGATCGACACCGCTCGAATCGACACCACCCGAATCGACACCGCTGGAGCCGGTTCCGGATCGCGGTCGACGCCACCCCGTCCAGGTGCACCGGCGGACGGCGCGACCAGGGACAACGCACTCAAGGACAACGCACTCAAGGACGGCGAGAGCCCGAGCGTCGAGAGCATCAATGCGGTCGGCGCAACGGCCGGCGGCCGGGCGGCCGTACCATCGGGAGCCCACGAACACCGCTGGGCACCGATCCCCCTGAGCGACCTGGAGGGCCTCGATGACGCCCTCGGCGCCCTGACCGGCTAAGCATCCTTGCAGGAGGATGAGAACGGAGGGTTTACGGCGGGAAGGTCGATGCAGGAAAGCCTTTTGGACGCTGACGTGGAAAGACGCGCGCAACGCATCGTCATGTCCCTGAATCCTGAGTATTACGAGCGAGTGGAGCATCATCCGGAGTGGCTACGGGTATGCGAACGGCTCACCGCGACCAGACTCATCCGGCAGATGAGCGTGGCCCACGCGGCCGCCGGTGGTAGTCGGTAGCACCTGTCGGGCGAGAAACGGTATAACGGACGGCGATGTTTAAGCGTTTCCGCAGGCCACGGCCTTACCCTGGAGATTACCGATCAAGATCTCCTGACACTCCCTCGGGCGCGTCAGCGAAGGGCTACGGCGATGCGCTGTCGCAGCGTTGCGTCGCCGAGGCTGTCGAGCTTGCGCCAGGTCGCGTCGGTGACCTCTTCGGTCTGAAGCTGGCGAACGTCGGTGGTGGTGCGGAAGAGGAACCGGAAGTCGAAGTGCTGGTGGTCCGGCTCGCCCTTGGCGTCGTTGGCGGGGATGGGGTGGACGTCGATGTGGATGGGGTGTTCTTCCGCGGGGGTGACCGCGTCGGCGGGGATGCCGGTCTCCTCGGCGAGCTCGCGCAGCGCTACGTCCAGCAGCGAGGTGTCCTCCGTTTCGAGGTGGCCGCCGGGCAGGAGCCACGTGTCCAGTGCTCGGTGGTGGATGTGCAGGATGCGCCCGTCGGTGTCGGCGAGGATCGCGCCGACGGTGGCGTGACCGCGGAACTCCGTGCGGGAGGTGATGTCGCCTCCGGTGTCGAGGAGGTCGAGAACGGGTGCGAGGTCGGGCTTCTCCTCAGGGTGCGCGTCGAGATAGATGGTCAGGGTGATGCGGATGTGGTCTGCCGTGATAGCCAAGTCGATCACCTGTTGAAGTAGGTAGAGCCAGATCACCGCGATCACGGCACGGTCTGCCACGGAAACCTCGTGCATGCCAGAGCTGAGGTCACCGCGGGTGAGAATCCTGATCTTGACGAGTATCCGTCATCCCGCTCCGCGCCCCGGCCGGCGGGATCTGGGTCTCCGCCCGCGAGAACAGCGCCCTGACCAGGCTAATGCTCGATAAAACTCGCTGATCTGTTCGTGCCGTCCGGTGGTGTGGCACATCAGTGGCCTCCCTGTGCTGCTGGGACCGGCGGGAATCAGTCGTACAGGTGTCCCAGCAGAGCTCCTTGGCCGGACGAGAGGATGTGGGCAGCCTCCAGCGGGATCCAGAAGCACTCGAAGTGGGTGGGCTCCTGCTCGCCGTCGTGGTCCTCCTGGCTGGCCCACCGATCCGGGGCAGGCTCGGTCAGCTCCAAGTGGAAGACGTGCCGACGCTGGATCTCGAACCGGTACGGGCTGATGTCGTACTCAGCCTCGCCGAGCTTGCGTACGATCTTGAAATCCTTCAGACCCGTCTCCTCGCGCGCCTCGCGCAGGGCCGCCACCTCCGGAGCCTCACCCTTGCGAATGCTGCCGGACGGCACCTGGATACCGACTTCCTCGTAGCTGTAGTCGGTGTGGCGGAACACCAACAGCTTTCCGTCCCGCACGACATAGCACAGCGCCTTGCCCTTGGTGATCTTCTCGGGCACGGAAACATCCCTCATTTGTCGAAACCAGACACGTCGCGCACCGCACCGGATGCCAGCAGTCCAGCCACGCCGAGCACCAAGTCAGTATCCAACATTGCGCGCGAAACCATGAGTCTAGATCCCATGACAGGACGTCACGACGAATTTCGGCCGCGCCGCTGGCATGGGGCCGGTCAGCATCCAGGTGCCTCTTGCACCTCATGTTGGCCGGGCGCGGTTCTGATCGGCTATTATGGGCTGAACGCGAGGTCGTGTTGGGGAATGAGTCCCTTTGGCGGACTCGAACGGAACGTTGTCGCCGAGACGGTCTCGGTGAGCCGGTTCCTGAGAAGGCAGGATGCCTTCGATCGGTAGGCCGTCCTTCACGTCGCCTTCGAACTGCCGGAAGTCGGCCGTATCGCCGTCGGGACCAACAATCCAGGTAATTCTCTACCTCAGCGGGATTCACCCTGACTGAAATCTTCAGTGACCACGGGGAGGCCAGTTCGTCGGCACGGTCCAGCCTGTACTTCGAGGTCTGCCGTTTCCGCGGCATCCCTCTGATCACCGACCGGCGCGTCCACGACCACCTCGGCTGGTTCCCCTCGACCGGCTCCCGACCCCCTCACCGAACCGGTACGCACCGCGCTGGCCGCCTACCAGATCCCCGAGTACTACACCGAATCCGGCTGGACACGCTGACGCATCCACCATCCCCGGCTCTTCGCAGTTGGCGTGCGGGTGTAGTT
>NZ_CAAAFT010000437.1:0-4097 GCF_900634765.1 Candidatus Protofrankia californiensis
GCTGGACACGCTGACGCATCCACCATCCCCCTCCGACACATTCCGATGCACCGACACAGACGCCCGCGCATGCGGGACGCATCTCTGTCACCCTTCGACCTGCAGCGCGCCGCCCGGCTCCTGCTACTGCTCGGACTGCTGGGCTGCGACAACCCGGACGACCCCGACAGCCCCGACAGCCCCGACAGCCCCGACAGCCCCGACAGCCCCGACGACGGTCCGTGCGCTGGTTGCCGGCGGGCGCTGCACGCCGCGCTCACCGTCCACCCGCTCACCGTCCAGCCGAGCCCCCATACCGGCAAGCTGGGAGAGCCGCATCAGCTTCCGGGATGCGGCGTTCCACACCGCCGGCCAGCGCGTCGCCCTCGACGCCGTGGTGGACGCCGTCGTCACGACCCTGCCCGGCGAGTTGCGTAATCGCCTACCATCATCACCGTGCTGACACTGATACTGCCTGGACCGCGACACGGCAGAGCATCTGCGCTCCCGATGGTGTGACCGACAGTAACATTGGCTGGGTGCTTCGGACTCGCCGACGCTTCAGCACGCCAGCAACGGGCCGCCCGACCCTGGTCCTACTCATCCCCCTGATCGCATTCCTGGTGGCATCCCTGACGGGATGGCTGATCGCCGCCGTCCCGACCAGCAGGCCAGTTGCCGCCACCGCGGTGGCGACGCCGGTGTCCCCGCCGGACACCCTCGGCGGCCCGGCGCTCGCGGATCACGGTGTGGCGGTCAGCCCACAGGCGCTGGCGCCTCCCCCGGAGATCGCGGCCGCCGCATGGCTCGTCGCCGACGCCGACAGTGGCGCGGTGCTCGCGGCGCGGGACGCGCACGGCCAGTACCTGCCGGCGAGCACACTCAAGATCCTGACCGCGCTCGCCGTGCTGCCGCACCTGTCGCCGGCCCAGGAGGTGACAATCAGTGACGCGGCCGCGAGGGTCGACGGGACCAGGGTCGGCCTTGTCCCGGGAATGACCTATACCGTCGCCGAGCTGGCCACTGCCATGATCGTCGCAAGTGGCAACGACGCGGCCGTCGCGCTCGCCGAAGCCGCCGGTGGCACCGCAGCCACGATCACGATGATGAACCGGATCGCGGCGGATCTGAACGCCCGCAACACCCACGCCGGGGACCCCAGCGGCCTGGACGCCCCCGGTCAGACGACATCAGCATACGATCTTGCATTGCTGGGCAGGGCCGCCCTCACGAGCCCCGCCGTCAGGGGATTCCTGACGATCCCGCGAGCGACCGTCCGTGGCCGCGACGGCGCGTCCTTCCAGATCCAGAACCACAACGACCTGCTCAGTTCCTATCCGGGGACGATCGGCGTCAAGAACGGCTACACCGTTGCGGCGGGTGCCACCTACGTCGGTGCGGTCCGGCGCGGTAACCACACCCTCATCGTCACCATGCTGCGGGCGGTCCCGGCATACGCCAAGGATGCCCGTGCCCTGTTCGACTGGGGGTTCGCGTACGTCGATTCGATCACTCCGGTCGGACGGCTGGCTACGCAGGCCGACGCGGCATCGCATGCCGTCCCGGTGGCCGACGCAGCCGCCGCAGCCGCCGCAGCCGCCGGCGATCCGCCGCGAACAGGCACCGGTCACAGCAGGGACGCCAGCAGCCATGACGAGGACGGCGCAGACGAAACGTCCGGCGCCGGCGGTCACGCCGTCGGCCTGGTCACCTGGATCGCCGTCGCGGTAACGCTGATCGCCGCGATACTGACCCTGCGCCGGCGCCTTGCGCGGCGGCGGCCGTTCCCCAGCATCGGCGCGCTGCCCGGCATGGCGGCGCAACCTGCCGTGACACAGGACTCGCTCGCCTCCATCGCCTCGATCACGGAATCGGATACCGGACTCGTCCGGATCGTCACTCAACGGCGTGGTGACGGCGATGGCGATCCGGGCCGGACGGCCGGAGAGTCCACCGGGTCGCGGAAGGACCCAGCAGGTGATCGAGCGGATGATCCAGCAGACGACGATCCGGTGGGCGACGATCCGGTGGGCGAATCAGCGGGCGATTCGGCAGGCCTGGCCGGTGACCCCGCGCCGGCACCACCGTCCCTGCCGGCACCACCATTCCTGCCGGCACCGTCCTTGCCGGCAGCGTCCCTGCCGACGTCTTCAGGCCGGCCATCCGGCGCAGCGGTACCGGACGGGACGGCATCGCCGGTACCGGACGGGACGGCCTCAGCGGTGCCGGACGGCAGGATGTCGGACGCGTAGGGAGCGGTCACCGTCCACGCCGTGACCAGGAGTGTCCAGCGCATCACGATGTTGATCCAGATGAGCAGACCGATGATCACCGCGAACGTTCCGTAAACGGGATTGCGGGTTGTCATCCCGACCAGCCAGGTTCCGAGCAGCTTGAGAATCTCCACCCCGACGGCGCCGAGCAAGGCCCCTCGCATCGCACGGCGGCGGTCGGTGATCAGCGGCAACCAGAGGAACAGGCACAGGAAAATCGCTACATCCAGCGCCAACGCGATACCGAGAGCGAGCAGCGCGGTCACCACCGCCGCGGCAGTGCTGCCGGCCAGGCCGATCCACTCCAGGAACGTCCCCGACACCGAGGTGGCGAGACTGGTCACCGCGATGGAGGCGAACACAATCACCCCGAGCCCGGCCAGGACGCCGATGTCCTTCGCCCGGCGTGCCAGCACGTTGCCGACGTCCACGCTCTGATGCCAGATGATCCGGATGGCGTCCCGCAACGCGTCGATCCAGGCCAGGCCGGCCAGCAGCAGGCCGGCCAGACCGATCAGGCCGGCACCGACCTTGGCGTTGCCGATGCCGGTGACATCGAGTTTGTCCGCCATTCCCGGCAAGTAATCGTTGATCTTTTTGATCATCTCCTGCTGGACGTCGGGATAGGCGTCGACCACGAACCCCGTGATCGAGAAGGCCAGGGCGACCAGCGGAAAGAAGGACAGAAAGGCGAAATACGTTGCGGCCGCCGAGAGCCGGTCGCCGCCGTCCTCGATATATCGGTGGTAGCCGCGCACGGCATGGTCGACAAAGGGTCTTCTGCGGCGCACGGAGCCCGCGGCATCGGACACTTTCCGTGCCCCGGAGCGGACCGCACTGATCGGGTTAGCCACCAGTGCTAACTACCCATCACCCCCGACGCCGTCACGCCGGGATGCCGCTCGAACGACGGCGTCCCCTCAGCAGGCGTCCCCTCGGTAAGGAGACCACGCCAGCAAGCAAGGGGAGCACGCCAACAAGGAGAGCACGCTCAGCGCGGGATGCCGGCCATGCGGACAGCGGCCACCACATCGTCGGACAGTACCGGCCACACTTCCGCCGCCCAGGTGCCGAACTCACGGTCGGTCAGGGCCACACAGGCCGACCTCACCGCGGGATCAACCCACAGAAACGTCCCACTCCGGCCGAAGTGCCCGAAAGTAGCGGGAGAATTGGTGCTCCCCGTCCAGTGCGGCTGTTTCCCGCCGCGGATCTCGAAGCCGAGCCCCCAGTCGTTCGGCTTCTGCACGCCGAAGCCGGGCAGCACACCAGCGGTCCCCGGAAAGGCCACCGACGTTGCCAGCGCAAAGGTGGAGGGGGCCAGCAACCGCGGCGCCAGCAGCTCGGCGGCGAAACGGATCATATCGTGCATGTTCGACCACACCGCGTGCGCGGGCGAACCCCGTAGCTCGGAGGAGTCCATACCCAGCGGCGTGAACACGGACTCGGCGAGGTAGTCGGCGAACACGATCCCGGACGCCTTCTGGAGCGTCTCGCCGAGGACGTCGAAACCGGTGTTCGAGTACACCCGGCGCCGCCCGGGGCCGGCCAGCACCCGGCTGCCGGAAAACTCCAGACCCGAGGTGTGGGCGAGCAGGTGCGCGATGGTCGAACCCGGCGGACCCGCGGGATCGTCGAGGCCGAACACCCCTTCCTCCACGGCGATCAGCACCGCGTAGGCGGACAGCAGCTTCGACACCGACGCCAACCGGAACAACCTGTCCGCATCCCCGACCAACCCACCGACCGTGACCGCGCCGGGGACACCACCAGCGGCAGCATCGGGGGCGGTGTCGGAGACACCGCCGGAGCCGGAGGCAGCACCGGAGCCGGAGGCAGCACCGG
>NZ_CAAAFT010000438.1:0-1288 GCF_900634765.1 Candidatus Protofrankia californiensis
CGTCGTCGGCGCCGGTCCGGCCGGCTGTGCCGCCGCCCTGCGCGCGCTGCAGCTGCGGCCACAGACCCGTGTAGTGATGCTCGACGCCGCGGACTTCCCCCGGGACAAGGCCTGCGGTGACGGCATCGCCCCACACGGCCTGGACGTCCTGTGTGCTCTCGGTGTGCCCGACGCCGTCGCCGGGTACGCGCCGGTGGATCGGATGCGGCTGCGTGCGCCAGGCGGCGCGCAGGTGGCAACTCCCTGCCCACGGGCGAACTATGTGGTCCCGCGCAAGGTCTTCGATGCGCGGCTGGCCGCCGCCGCCCGTGCGCGCGGAGCCGTACTGCGACGCGAGCGTGTGCGCTCAGTAGTGCCAGGCCCGAACGCGGGCGATCCGGTGGTGGTCAACGGTTACCTGCGGGCACAGGTGGTGATCGGAGCGGACGGGGCGAACTCGGTCACGCGGCGCGCGCTGGGCATCGGGCCGAATCCGCCGGAGGCACTGGCCATCGCCGTGCGCGGGTACGCCGACGCGCCACGTGCCGACCGCCCACCCGAACAGCTCATCGAGATGACCGACGAGGGTTGGCCGGCCTACGCCTGGTCGTTCCCGATCGGGGACGGCCGCGCCAACATCGGCTATGGGATGCTGCGGTCGAAGCTCGACGAGCTGCACGGCAACAGCGGCGGACGGGCCGTCCTGCACGGCACCCTCGCCCGGATGCTTCCGGACCAGCCCGCCCATCCCGGGACGCTACGCGCCCACCACCTGCCCCTGTCGACCTGGCGGCCCCGCCAGCCCGACGGTGCGGTCCTGCTTGCCGGGGACGCCGCGTCGCTGATCAATCCGCTCACCGGTGAAGGTATCTACTACGCGCTGCTGTCGGGTTCGCTCGCTGGCCAGGCCGCTGTCACCGTTTCACCGAGCGCGGTGGGCGCGGCCTACCGGCACGCCCTGGACCGCGAACTCGGGCGGCACCTGCGCCACACCACGCTGCTGGCCGGGCTCGCCGGCCGGCACCGCACCCTCATGGACTCAGCCGTCCAAGCCGCGAGCCACCGCACCGAGCTCTTCGACACCCTGCTCGAGATCGGTCTGGGACGCGGGACGATCCCCACCGCGTCGCTGGCCCGTCTGGCCGTGCGCAAGCTGGTCGCCGGCCGGCGGTGAGGTCACCGGCCGGCGCTGGGACGATCCGCCGGCCGGTTCATACCGCTGCCGGTCGTACTGCTCCAGGACGGCCACTTACTGCAGGCTGCTACAGCTACAAGCTGCTACAGGCTGCTACAGGCTGGCCACGTCGGC
>NZ_CAAAFT010000438.1:1517-17193 GCF_900634765.1 Candidatus Protofrankia californiensis
GCTCCAGGACGGCCACTTACTGCAGGCTGCTACAGCTACAAGCTGCTACAGGCTGCTACAGGCTGGCCACGTCGGCCTGCTTGGCCCGGACAGCCTCAGCGGCGGTGGCGAGCGCCGCCTTCTCCTGGGCGGACAAGGCGATCTCCACGACCTTCTTCACGCCACCGCGGCCGATCTCGGCGGGCACGCCGAGATAGACACCGGAGATGCCGAACTCGCCGTCCACCCACGCGCACACCGGCATCACCGCGCCGGAGTCCTCGGCCACGGCCTTGACCATCCGAGCAGCGGCAGCCGACGGCGCGTAGTATGCCGACCCGGTCTTGAGCAACGCGACCACCTCGGCCCCGCCGTTGCGGGTGCGGGTCACCAGCTCCTCGATCTTGTCGCCGGGGAGCAGCTCCGCGAGGGGCTTACCGTCCACCGTGCACTGCGAGGGCACCGGAACCATGGTGTCGCCGTGCGACCCCAGGGTGAGGGTCCGCACCGACTTCACCGGCACGCCGAGCTCCACGGCGACGAAGTTGGTGAAGCGGGCGGTGTCGAGCATGCCGGCCTGGCCGATGACCCGGTTCCGGGGGAAACCGAGGACGTTCGCGGCGAGCGCGGTCATCTCGTCCAGCGGATTGGAAACCACGACGACGACGGCCTCGGGCGAGGACTTCGCGATGTTCTCCGACACCTGCCGGACGATCTTCGCGTTGACCTCGATCAGATCCATCCGACTCATGCCCGGCTTACGCGGCAGACCGGCGGTGATGACGACGACGTCCGACCCCTCGGTGTCGGCGTAGTCGTTCGTCCCGACAATCGTGGTCTCGAAACCCTCGACCGGCCGCGACTGGTTCAGGTCGAGGGCGAGACCCTGTGGTTTGCCCTCGATGATGTCGGTGAGGACGACCGTGTCGAAAATGTCGTACTCGGCAAGGCGTTGTGCGGTCGTGGAGCCGTAGAAACCAGCTCCGACAACGGTTACCTTCCCACCCATAGGGTGTCAGCCCCTCAGTTTCTCGATGATGGCGTCGGCATATTCCACCGTCCCGACGGCGGTCGGTTCGGTACGGGTCGGCTTCGAGTCGCAGGTGACGCTGCGAGCTTCCTCGATGACCGCCGCCACCGCGTTCTCCAGGTTTACCGCCGCGGTCAGCTTACCGCGGTGTTCCGGCATGAGCTTTCCGGAGAGAATCATCGCGGCCGGGTTGACCTTGCGCTGGCTTTTATATTTCGGCGCGCTGCCGTGTGCCACCGCGAAGACCGCCGCCTCCGTGCCGATGTTCGCTCCCGGCGCCACTGCGAGGTCGGCGGTTTCCATGATGTCCACGCCGGCTTCCGGTACGTCCCGGCCAAAACTGGAACCGACGGTCGCGACAGCCGCTGCGAGCACCCGGCGGGTCGCCCCGGTGAGCTCGGGCCCGGTGCCATCACCGGGGATCAGGGTTACGCGATGGGTCGGCATGTGTACTGTTCGCCCCGCTCATTTGAACGCGATGCTTGGATATCGTGAGGTTACCGCGGTCGCCTCTGAGGTGGGCGGCCAGGGATCGGAGTCCGGCGACGGATCGGTGAAGCCTCCAGCGGGCCAAAGGCAGCGCGATCATGCGCCTTTCACGCTCGGGGTCCCGGCCGTGGAGGCCATTACGATCCCGGAACCGGTACCGCCAGCGTCACCACAATGATCATTGTGCCGAGGACCGCGAGTGTCGCGACGTCGAAAACTCTGCCCCTTACAACGAGCAATCCGACGCGTCGGGTCGGCAGGACCAACCGCAGGACGGCCCCGGCGAGCAGAGCCATACCCAGCCCGAGCAGACCCCGCCGCCAGTGGTTCTGTGACACGAACACCAGGGCGACGATCGCAGCGCCCAACACAGCCGCGAAGACCGGCTCCCACGCCGACAATGACCGCCGCCGGGTCGGGCGCTGGCGGTGACCGGCGTTCATCGCGGCGTTACCAACATGCTCGTGATTCACCGGCCGATACTCGGCCTCCCCGTCCGGACGCGGTTTCCCACCCGCTCACCCCGACCACAAACACAGTCTATGTCTGTTGGGAGCGGCCCTCTCGGCCGCGTCGTCTCCTGGGACGACCCTCCGCCCGTGTCGCCCGTGTCGTCCAGGCAGGCCCGGAGCATTATCGATCTTGATATGACCACACAAACCAGCCCTGCGTCGGCAGCCGAAAAACTTGCGATCATTCATCGATTCACAACCTTTCGGACCCCCGAGTGAACGCGTCGTGCGGGACTAGGGGAGACTGCCGCCGCAGCCCCCGGAGTGGGAGGGAGTGGGCCGTGGCAGACGAAACGCCACACAGCAAGAAGCTGCAGGAGCTGATGTTCCGGGCTTGGGAGACCTTCGGAGATGCCCGACACCTGGACAGCGACGACCGGGTGTTTGTCCAGGCTCTCGCGCGGCAGACGGCGGACAGGATCTCGGTCCTGTACGGCGCGAGCTGGCGGGAGGCGCTGGACTGGGTGGCGCAGCGTTACGTCCCTACCAACGACACGCCCGGAGGTAACATCCCGGCGTCCTCGAATGGCACCACGACGAGCGCGCCGCGGCGTGGAGCGGCAGCGGCGGAGTCCGCGTCCATCTCATGAAACGTTGGTGCCGTCCGGCCGCCGAAAGCGGATCCGGACGGCACCAACGAACAGTTACGCACCTCGCACCGGCGGGCCGAAGAAAGTCACGACGCGGTGACCGGCGCGGACCAGCAACTCGAACCCGTTACGGACCCGGCATCGGCCCCGCACACACCCGGTGGTGCGCCGGGCCAGGCAGGCCGATCCGGGCGAACCGGGCCGGCGGATGACGACGCCGTCGAACCACCAGCCGTGGCGCAGACACCCGCCCGTGACCCCATCCGTGACCCCGACATCGACCCGGCCCCGCCGGCCGCCGCGTTCTGGTCAGGTCGCGGCGGATTCGGGCGTCGTTTCCGGTGAGCACCGTCGGTGTACGGAAGTGTTCCGGCGCACCGGGATCGCACCGGGACGACGACAACCGTTGCCCGCACAGTCACCCTGACCGCCGGACTGTCCCGGCCGCCGAACCTTGACAATTCTTGATGACTCTTGGCAACTACCGTCAATGCGCAAAATGCCGGACGCCGGTGAAGTAGAGCGTGATCCCTCCTTCCCGTGCGGCTGCTATCACCTGCTCGTCGCGGACGGATCCACCCGGTTCGACGACCGCACGGACACCGGCGTCGATGAGCACCTGCAGACCGTCCGGGAAGGGGAAGTACGCGTCACTGGCAGCCACCGCCGCCTTCACACGGTCACCCCCGCGGGTCACCGCGAGCATCGCCGCATCCACCCGGTTCACCTGTCCCATGCCGACACCGACCGTGGCACCGTCCACGGCAATGAGAATCGCGTTCGACTTCACCGATCTGGCGGCCTTCCAGGCAAAGGCAAGATCGGCCAGGGTGCTCTCGTTCGCAGGCGCACCGGCTTCCAGCGTCCAGCCCGAGGGATCGTCACCGGCTGCGTCCAGCGCGTCCCGGGACTGCAGCAGCAGCCCACCGGAGATCTGGCGCATCTGCACACCGTGCGGGTGCGGCGGCAGGGGACATTCCAGCAGGCGGATCGAAGGTTTGCGGGCCAGGATCTCCACGGCACTGTCGGCGTAGCCGGGCGCCACCACGACCTCGGTGAATATCTCCGCGATCTGTTCGGCCAGGGCGAGGCTGACCGGACGGTTCGTCGCGATGACCCCACCGAAGGCGGACACGGGATCGCAGGCATGCGCCTTGCGGTGGGCATCGGCGATATCACGGCCGATCGCCAGGCCGCAGGGGTTCGCGTGCTTGACCACGGCCACGCACGGTTCGCTGAAATCGGCCACGGCCCGGCGTGCCGCTTCCGCGTCGGTGAAGTTGTTGAACGACATCGGCTTGCCGTGCAGCTGCCGGGCACCGGCAAGGCCCGGCCCGTCGTCCTCGGCAACGTACAGCGCGGCCCGCTGGTGCGGATTCTCGCCGTAGCGCAGGACTTCCCCGCGACGCCACACCGCGGCAACCGTGTCCGGCCAGCCGGACTCGCGGGCGATCTGGTCGGGTGCGCCGACGCTGGCGAACCATGACGCGACAGCGACGTCATATGCGGCGGTGTGCGCAAAAGCACGTGCGGCAAGCCGACGGCGCGCGGCCAGGTCGAAACCGCCGGCCCGGATCGCCGCGATCAGCTCCGGGTAGTCCGCCGGCGAGACGATCACGGCCACGGTGGGATGGTTCTTCGCGGCGGCACGGATCATCGCCGGACCGCCGATGTCGATCTGCTCAATCACCTCGTCCTCGGAGGCACCACCGGCAACCGTCTCCCGGAAGGGATAGAGGTTGGACACGACGAGATCGAACGGCTCGATGTCGAGTTCGGCGAGCGCCTCGGCGTGCTCAACATTGCGCAGGTCCGCGAGCAGGCCGGCGTGCACGCGCGGGTGCAGCGTCTTGACTCTGCCACCGAGGATCTCGGGAAACCCGGTGAGGGTGCTGATCGGCGTGACGGCCAGACCGTGACGGGCGAGGGCCTGCGCGGTCGAACCGGTGGAGACGACCTCCACCTCGGCGTCGGCGAACACAGCCGCGAGTTCGGCCAGACCGGCCTTGTCGTAGACACTGACCAACACCCGCCGGATGGGGCGCCGCCCCGTCGCGACCAGCTCGCCGCTACTGGGCGTGTCCGCGCCGGCATGCGGGAAACTCTGCGCTCCCTCCACCGGCTCGTTGGGCGAGGACTCCCGCGGGACCTGTGCGAATGTCATGTCCCCTCCTCTGACCGGACGATCCGGCCGATCGTCTGCACGTACAGGACGCGCTCCACTGCCTGGATGCGTGTACGCAGAGTTTCTTCCGTGTCGGACGCTTCCACGTCCACCGCCGCCTGCGCAAGGATCGGCCCGGTATCGACGCCTTCGTCGACCCAGTGGACCGTGACTCCACTGATCTTCACCCCGTGCGCGAGCGCATCCCTGACGGCGTGGGCGCCGGGGAACGCGGGGAGTAGCGACGGATGAGTGTTCACCGTCCGGAAGCGTCCAACAACCTGCTTTCCGAGGATCTTCATGTAGCCGGCGAGCACCAACAGATCCGGATCATGAGCGGCGATCTGCTCTGCTGTGGCCTCGTCGAAGGCCTCCCGATGCGGAAAGTCCTCAAGACGAACGGTGAACACCGGGATACCAGCAGCCAACGCTCGTTCCTGCGCACCGGTCCCGAACCGGTCTGTACCCACGGCGATGACCTCGACGCCGAAGGACGGATCCCGGCAGGCATCCAGCACAGCCTGCAAGGTGGTGCCCACCCCGGAGGCGAGAACAACCAGTCGTGCGGGCACGGGACTCTCCGGAAAACCAGGTGGCCGGCAACTCGCCGTCGAACCCGGCAACTCGTCGTCAAACAAGGACTGTTCCGACTGTACTGAGGTCAGGCGGCCTGTGCGCATCCATCGGGACCGCGTCACCGCGTCCAGGGCGAGGCGTAACGCCTGGCCTGTTGGAGGCATAAGACCTGGTCAGGCCGGGTGACGGGGCAAGCTGTGCGCCAGGTGGCCGACGTCTGGAACCGGGTCGCCGCCACCCGGTGACGCCGGCCCGCTCCGGTGTTCGCATGGATCGTTGATCAATTGGCCGGCCTGCGACCGCCCGACTTCGTGCTCGCGCGAGACATCGTCACAACCCGTGTCGAGACGGCCGAAATCGTCCCCGTCGAGGAGATCGCCGGGGCGGCACAGGTACAGCTCGGCCAGGCGCTGGAGGGTCTGAGTCGACGGCGCCCGGCCACCCCGCCCAGGCCAGACCTCCCAGTACGAGAAGGCCTTGCCCGTCTTCGGCGGATCTTCGCAGGGCCAGCGGGCGTTCCACCGCCGCGCCGCCTCCTCCTGCGTCCATCCGTGGGCGAGTCGAAAGGCGACCCGAGCGTTCAGCCGGTATCGACGCTGCCACTCCAGCGCGATCCGCCGATAGGACCACCCGAGCGCCCGCAGGCGCCTGGACTCGGCCCGCAGCTCCGCGGCGCTGACAGCCATGACGACCTCCCCGTCGACGAACCGATGATCGGACGTTAGCGGAGAGGTCGGACATTTCCAGTTGTACTGGCCGTCTGGACGCCGATCCGCGCGGTTGAGGATCAACCGGACAGGCCCTACCGGACAGGCCCTACCGAACAGGCATTACCGGCCAGGTTGGCCATAGGGTGGTTGGCCCTCACCAGCCTGCGGCGGCTGACCGTAGGGATCCGGCTGACCGTATCCGCCATACGGCGGCTGCCCGTAACCGGCCTGCGGCGGCTGCCCGTAACCAGCCTGCGGCGGCTGGCCATAGCCTCCCGGCTGGCCGTACCCACCCGGTTGCCCGTAATCCCCTGGTTGCCCGTACCCGCCCGACAACGGCTGTCCGTACGAGTCGTACTGGGTGCCGGGAGGTGCCGGGTGTGACGAGCGGTCACGAGGGCCGCCACGAGGTAGCGTGTGCCCGCCGGCAACGGCGGTCAGGACCGAGAAAGCCGTGATGGCCCCCGAGGCGATGAGCCCGAGCCACAGCCCGGCGGCTCGGTGGATGTGGTCAACCCCCAGCACCGTCTTGAGAAAAATCAAGATGGTGCCGAGAGCGGCGATACCCGCGATGATCAGAACCCAGTCGACGCCCACCGCCGGTAGCTGGACACGGGTGAAGGTTCGCACCGCCACCAGGCCGACCACGAGCAGCCCGAGTTCGACGCCGCCGTAGGCGAAGAAACCGACGCCCCACGCGTTCTCCCCGAACCCGCGGACCGCGAACCAGTCGAATAACGATGCGATGAACAGGACGACGCCGGCGGCTAGAACGCCGAGGTCGTTGTTCTGTATGTCGCGGCCGGCTATACGTGTCACGGGACGACCCCACTTCAGCGATCAGCGGTGACCTGACGGACCCATCCCTGACACCGTAGCCCTTTCACACCGGAACGACACGATCATGTCCGCGAAAGTACTCCGAAAGCACCCGCGGCGCCGGACAGGGTCCCGCGGACAACGCAACGAGTACGTAAAAGACAACCGGGCGTGGTCGGTCGCCGGAAACGACCGCCACACCCGGTCCGCAAACGGTGCGTCACAGCAGACGCACCGTTATGCAACGCTAGGAACAACAACCAGCAGGGACAGGATCAGAGGGAGCGCATGACATCGGCCATGAGACGGGCGGTCTCGGAGGGGGTCTTGCCGACCCGGACTCCCGCCTTCTCCAGGGCTTCCTTCTTGGCGAGCGCCGTCCCGGACGATCCGGACACGATCGCCCCCGCATGCCCCATCGTCTTGCCCTCCGGCGCGGTGAAGCCCGCGACATAACCGACGACCGGCTTGGTGATGTGCTCGTCGATGTAGGCGGCAGCACGCTCCTCGGCGTCACCACCGATCTCACCGATCATCACGATCGCGTCGGTGTCGGGATCGGTCTCGAACGCTGCGAGAGCATCGATGTGGGTGGTGCCGATGACGGGGTCACCGCCGATACCGACGCAGGTGGAGAAGCCGAAGTCACGCAGTTCGTACATCATCTGGTAGGTCAGGGTACCGCTCTTGCTGACCAGCCCGATGCGGCCCTGCGGGGTGATGTCACCCGGGATGATCCCCGCGTTCGACTTGCCCGGGCTCACGATGCCGGGACAGTTCGGCCCGATGATCCGCGTCGTGTTGCCCTTGGACTTCGCGTACGCCCAGAACGCGGTGGTGTCGTGCACCGGCACGCCCTCGGTGATGACCACGACGAGCGGGATGCCCGCGTCGATCGCCTCGATCACGGCCGCCTTGGTCCCGGCCGGCGGGACGTACACCACGGAGACGTCGGCGCCGGTCTTGTCGATCGTCTCAGCCACCGTCGCGAAGACCGGCACACCCTCGACCTCGGTACCCGCCTTCTTGGGGTTGGTACCGCCGACGATCGTCGTGCCCGCGCGCAGCATCCGGGCGGTGTGCTTGCGCCCCTCGGAACCAGTGATGCCCTGAACCAGGATCTTGGACGTCTCGTCCAGCCAGATTGCCATTGTCGGAAGCCTCTTCCCGTCCGCTCAGGCCGCGGTCGCGGCGAGCTCGGCGGCGAGCCGCGCCGCGCCGTCCATGGTGTCCACCGGCTTGACCACGTCGAGGTTGGCCTCGGTGAGGATCCGCCGGCCCTCGTCGGCGTTGTTGCCGTCGAGCCGCACGACCAGCGGGGTGGAGATGTCACCGACGATCTTCAGTGCCTGCACGATACCGTTGGCGACCGCGTCACAGGCAGTGATCCCGCCGAAGATGTTCACGAACACACTCTTGACCGCCGGGTCGCCCAGAATGATCGACAACCCGTCCGCCATCACCTGCGCGGACGCCCCACCACCGATGTCGAGGAAGTTGGCCGGCCGCTGCCCGCCAAACTCCTCACCGGCATAGGTGACCACGTCGAGGGTTGACATGACCAGGCCGGCGCCGTTGCCGATGATGCCGACCTGCCCGGACAGTTTGACGTAGTTGAGGCCCTTCTCCTTCGCCTTCTGCTCCAGCGGGTCCACCGCGGCGACGTCCACGAACGCGGTGTGGTCGGGGTGGCGGAAGGAGGCGTTCTCGTCCAGGCTGACCTTGCCGTCCAGCGCGATCACGCGGCCGTCACCGGTCAGGATCAGCGGGTTGACCTCCACCAGGGTGGCGTCGGAGCGGACGAAGACCTCCCACAGCTTCACCAGGAGCTCGGTGGCACCGTCCAGAGCCGCCTCGGGCAGCTTCGCCGCCACCGCGATCTGGCGGGCGACGGTCGCGTCCACCCCGACCAGCGGGTCGATCGGGATACGGGCGAGCGCCTCCGGCTTGGTCGCGGCGACCTCCTCGATCTCCATCCCGCCCTCGCGGGAGCACATGGCGAGGAAGGTCCGGTTCGCCCGGTCGAGCAGGAAGGAGGCGTAGTACTCCTCGGCAATGTCACTCGCCTGCTCCACGAGGACCGAATGGACAGTGTGGCCCTTGATGTCCATCCCGAGGATTGCCGATGCCTTGGCGGTGGCGTCGTCCGGGCCGTCGGCGACCTTCACGCCACCGGCCTTGCCGCGGCCTCCGGTCTTGACCTGCGCTTTGACGACGACACGTCCACCAAGATCAGTTGCGATGCCGCGTGCCTCGTCGGGGGTCGTGGCGACCTTGCCGGTGGGCACAGGCACGCCGTGGTCGGCGAACAGCTTCTTCGCCTGATACTCGAAGAGATCCACAGTCCGTCCAGTCGGATACGAGGTCGGTGGTCAGGATCGAACGTTCGAAAGTTCGGAGGAAGGGGAAGCCGCCCCGAGCCTACTGAAGGCGCCCGCCCCGGCAGATGCTGCTCCTGCCGCGGCGGCCGGTCACGTATGTCCGGGGTCAGTCACCATCATCACCCGGACCCGGTACCAAGCGCCTCGTTTTGTGGTGGTCGACACCGCGATCACACTGATCGCAATACCCACTATTCCGATCGAACCCGGCATGATCTCGGCGCCTGCGACGCCTGCGACGCCTGCGACGGCGGTGACGGCGGTGACGGCGATGCCTGCGTTACCTCGCTCACCCCGCATACGGATCCGGCCGCGAGCCATATACCCGAGCCCGGCGGCATACCCGAGCCCGGCGGGAACGTCACCGACACCGGACAGCCGTGTAACGCTCGATATCACAAACAGTGGCGACGGCATGTCGGGCGTCCTGTTGCCGGACCGGTGACGAAGGCATGACAGACAGGATGCGGCCGGCGGACCGGACAGCTGGCGGACCGGGCAACCGGGACGGCCGGGAACCTCAGCACCATCCCTGGGGGCTTACGGCCTGCGTGTCCCGCCGGAGGGACCTCACCCACGTACCCGCAGGGACGTCCCGGCCGAGCCGTCCCCGGCCGCCCCGGCCGTCCCTGCCGACCTCTGATCGGCCGGGACGGATCCCGCCGGGAGCCAACCCGGGGGAAACCCGGGAGGTTCAGCGCGCGGAAGCTCCGGTGGGATCGGATGCGTGGGCCGCGGCCACCCTCGACCGGATCCACTTGACGATTTCGCCCGTGGTCGTCCCGGGAGTGAATATCTCGGCGACACCCAGAGCCTTCAGCTCCGGAATATCGGCATCCGGTATGATTCCGCCACCGGTTACCACGATGTCGGTGGCACCACGCTCCCGCAGCAGCTCCATCAGGCGCGCAAAAAGGGTCATATGTGCGCCCGAGAGGACCGACAGACCGATGCAGTCGGCGTCCTCCTGGATCGCGGTCTCGACAATCTGCTCAGGCGTCTGGTGCAGGCCGGTGTAGACGACCTCCATGCCCGCGTCCCGCAACGCCCGCGCAATGACCTTGGCGCCGCGATCGTGGCCGTCAAGACCGGGTTTGGCGACCACCACCCGGATACGTTCACCGGTTTCGCTCACGCGGCCTCCTTGCGTTCACTGACGTCGCCCGCCCGGACATTACTTTCCGTGACGTAATGTCCCGTACATGACGTTCCGTGGCCCGATCTCTTCATAGACCCTAGCGGTACGCACCCACGGAAGCACGCCGTTGCCCGGCGGGATCACAGCTGCCGGCGGTCCCGGTCAACAGTCACGGCAAGGAACCAACAGTCGACATCCGTGACCTTCTTTTGTACTCTCAGTCACGGTAGACGTCGTGGTGGTTCCCAGGGCGTCTGCCAGACCTCACTACAGTTCGTCTGGTGCGAAACGGTTCGTCCGGTGCGAAATCCCGGGGCCCTGAGCCTGCGAGTATCGTGCCGTTCCCGGGTCCCTCCCCGCACGGGAGGTTCGGGCCCGGGAGACTGCTGAACAACGGCGTTCGGCCAGCGAGCCGGACAGGTGTTGTTCAGCAGCCTCCCGGGTTCCTTGGGGCCTCCGGCCGCGCGAGAAGGCCGACGATCGCGCTGCCTTCGGCCGGCTAGTTCTTTCGGCCAGCTGGTTCTTCGGACGGCTGTCCGAGCACGGACGGGAGCAGAGGCAATCGGAAAGCGTCAACTGGGGGCGGCGGCAAGCAGGGTCACCCGATCTGTGAGCACATCCGTGACCTGTCGCAGCACACAGGTGACCCGAGGCCTGCTCGACACACCGGCGGCGGTCCGCGGGATGGCCGCGGAAGCCACGTGGCTGATGACCCATATCGCCTTCTACCCGATCGGGGTCGTCTCGGAGAGGCTGCGCGAGCCGGCCGACCGCTACACCCTCGACGGCCTCTCCCCATTGCGGCGTGGGCTGCTCGTCGGCGACATAGAAGCCGCAGGCACACCGATTCTGCTGGTCCACGGTATGATCGACAATAGGTCGATCTTCACTCGACTGCACCGGTCGCTGCGCCGGCGGGGCTTCGGGCGAGTCGCCACAGTGAACCTGCCGCTGTTCACCTCGGACATTCCGACGGCGGCCCGCCGGCTTGGCACAGTGGTCGAGACAATGTGTGAGCAGACGGGCTACCCGCGCATACACATCGTCGGGCACTCCCTCGGCGGACTGGTTGCCCGCTACTACGTGCAGAAACTCGACGGCGACGCCCATGTGCACACACTGGTGACGCTGGGTACACCGCATGAGGGCACCCGCTTGGCGCGGCTGCTCCCCCCGATGGTGCCGTACACACTCCTGCGCCAGCTGGTCCCGGATTCGGACGTGATCCGCGAGCTGGCCGAACCCGCGCCGAACTGCCGGACGCGGTTCGTGGCCTTCTCAGGGGATCTGGACACGATCATACGGCCGAGCGAGTCGGCACTTCTCCATCATCCGGACCTCACCGTCCGTAACGTTCGCCTTCCCGGCGTCGGTCACCACTCGCTGCCGTTCAACATCGACGTCGTCCACCAGATCGCGACCACGCTCGCCCATCTGGACGACGTCGAACACACCGATCACGATCCCGACACCGGCGAGGAGGAAGGATCGGAGCCGGCGGCACAGCCGAGATCCCTCTCGGACGCCCGTCCCGACCCCACCCCATGGGGAGACTCCCGTTCGGCAACCGGAGACTTCCAGCATGATCGAAATCTTCACCACTCGCGATGACAAAAAGCAATAATTAAACCACTTTACGTACCACATCCACCGTGGGTGGGGGTGGCATCAAAGTTCCGGTTTGGGTCGGTGTAGCGTTCGAGTCGGTTTACAGGCTTTTCCCTCCCGCCGTGCCGCGACGCGGCAGGAGTCTTGTCGACCAACGGGAGCGTGATTTCGGGTTGTCACAACCCCCGGCCCGCAACTCAGGGCGGCACCGCGGCCACGGTAGGACCGCAAAGCACGGCGATCCGTTCGGCTTCGCCCGCCGGACGGTCTCGATGGCGCAGATCCGCCGCACCGGTATAGCCTCCGCCGTGGTCTCCACCCTCGGCATCATGATGATCAACACAACCGGCATCGCCCACTCCGAACCAGCGGGTCTTCCCGGACTGCGCACCGCCGGGACGATCTTCGGCCCGGCACCCACCGCGGCGGATGCCGCGACCGACGGGCTGAGCGATCCCTCCCTGCTCGGGCGGCAACCCGACGACAGCGAAGCCGCGCAACGCCAGGCCCAGACCGACCGTGTCGATCGGGACGAGGCACTGGCCCAGCTGTCCATCCTGCTCCTCCAACAGCGGACCGCGGCCGCGCAGACCGCACGCCAGCAGAAAGAGGCGCTGCGGTGGGTCCACCCGATACAGGCCCGTCTCACCCAACGGTTCGGTGGTGCCAACGGCCACCCCGGTATCGATCTCGGCGCACCGATGGGCACCCAGGTCGTCGCCGCCCACGGCGGTACCGTCATCTACGCAGGATGGGAATCCGGCTACGGAAACTTCGTCCAGATCCTCCATACGAACAATGTCGTAACTTGCTATGCCCACCTTTCCCGGATCGACGTCCGGGTCGGTCAACGGGTCGCCACCAGCCAGCAACTGGGCCTGGAAGGGTCGACCGGATTCTCCACCGGGCCGCATCTGCACTTCGAGGTCCGGCTCAACGGCCAGAACGGCGTCGAGGTCGACCCGCTTGCGTGGCTGGCCAAACACGGCGTCTACTACTGAACGGCGTCCGCTGCTACTGAACGGCGTCTGCTACCGAACGCCGCCACCGTTGCGGGCCCACCGTTGCGGCCCGACAACATCGGTGGAGACCCACGTTTGTGGGCGCGACGTTTGTGGGCGCGCTGCTCACAGCTTTTCGATCGGGGCGTAACGCAGGAGCAGACGCTTGGTTCCCGTCCCCTCGCCGAAGTCGATGCTCACCTCGCGGTTGTCCCCCGACCCTGCCACCGCGACGACCTGGCCCAGGCCGAAGGTGTCGTGGTTGACCCGGTCCCCCGTGGAAAGGTCGGGAATCGGGCGTGGCGCCGGCGCGGGCCGGCGGCCCGGTAGCCCACCGGCCTGCCCGCCCGACGACCGTGGTGACGCCGAACCCGACGCGGTCGCCTGCGGCCGAGAGGCGGCCGACGCCGGTTGTGCGTTCCCCTGCCAGCTGACCAACTCGGACGGCACCTCCTCAAGAAAACGCGACGGCGGGTTGTACGCCGGCTGACCCCAGGCACTGCGGACCTCCGACCGGGTCAGGTACAGCCGGGCACGCGCCCGGGTGATGCCGACATAGGCCAGGCGCCGTTCCTCCTCGAGTTCGGTCGGGTCGCCGAGCGTGCGCATGTGCGGGAAAACGCCGTCCTCCAGCCCGGTCAGGAAGACCACCGGGAACTCCAGCCCCTTGGCGCTGTGCAGCGTCATCAGGGTGACGACCCCGGCGGTACCCTCCTCGGGATCGGGTACCTGGTCGGCATCGGCGACCAGGGAGACTTGCTCGAGGAAGTCCGCGAGCGAACCCTGCGGAAACTGCTCGCTGAATTCCCGGGCTACGCTGACCAGCTCCTGGAGGTTCTCCACCCGCCCCTCGGACTCGAGGGTGTCCGCGGCGGCCAGCTCGGCGAGGTATCCTGTCCGTTCCAGCGCTGTTTCCAACGCCGCGACCGGGCCGTCGGCCACGGCCGTGCGCAATTCGGCGAGCAGGCCCGCGAAATCGCGGACCGCCTTCGCCGAGCGGGCGGCCAGGCCCGGGACCTCCTCCACACGGTGCAGGGCGTCGGCGAAGGGGATGCGCTCGCGCTCGGCGAAGGTGGCGAGCATCGCCTCGGCCCGATCACCGATTCCCCGCTTGGGCACGTTGAGGATGCGTCGCAGGTTCACGGTGTCCGCCGGGTTCACCAGCACCCGCAGGTAGGCGAGCAGATCCCGAACCTCACGGCGCTCGTAGAAGCGCACCCCGCCGATCACTCGGTAGGGCAGGCCGACCCGGATGAAGATCTCTTCGAAGACCCGGCTCTGGGCGTTGGTGCGGTAGAAGACGGCGATATCGCCGGAGCGCGCCAGTTCGGCGTCGGCCAGCCGATCGACCTCGGCGGCGACGAAGACGGCCTCGTCGTGCTCGTTGTCCGCGACATAGCCGACGATCTTCTCGCCGTCTCCGGCGTCCGACCACAGTCGCTTGGGCTTGCGCCGGGCGTTGCGTGCTATCACCGCGTTCGCCGCGGACAGGATCGTCTGCGTGGACCGGTAGTTCTGTTCCAGCATGATCACGGTGGCATCGGGGTAATCCTGCTCGAACTCGACGATGTTACGGATGTTGGCACCCCTGAAGGCGTAGATCGACTGGTCGGCGTCACCGACCACGCACAGCTCGGCCGGTTCCACCGCATGATCGCCCGTGCGCTCGCCGGAGTCCACATGATCGCCCGTGTCCGCGCCCGGCCGTACCGGCTCGCCGTCGACGGTCAGCGGGGAGGTGTGCCCCACCAGCTCCCGCACGAGGACGTACTGGGCATGGTTGGTGTCCTGGTACTCGTCGATAAGGACGTGCCGGAACCGGCGCCGGTAGTGCTCGGCAACATCCGGGAAGGCCTGCAGCAGGTTCACCGTCGTCATGATCAGATCGTCGAAGTCGAACGCGTTCGACTCGGCCAGCCGGCGCTGGTAGAGACCGTAGACCTCGGCGACGGTGCGTTCGACGTGGTTGGCCGCCTTGTCCCGGGCGGTCTCCCAGTCGACCAGTTCGTTCTTCAGGTTGCTGATCCCGGTGGCGAGTGCGCGTGCCGGGTACCGCTTGGGGTCGATGTCCAGGTCGCGCGCGACCAGCGTGATCAAGCGCTGGGCGTCCGCCGCGTCGTAGATCGAGAAACCGCTGGTGAACCCGATGCGCTTGGCGTGCGACCGCAGGATGCGCACGCACGCGGAATGAAAGGTGCTCACCCACATCGCCCGGGTCCGCGTGCCGACGAGCGCGGCGACCCGCTCCTTCATCTCGTTCGCGGCCTTGTTGGTGAACGTGATCGCCAGGATCTCGCCGGCACGAACCCCACGCGCGGCAAGCAGGTAGGCAATCCGGTTCGTGAGCACCCGCGTCTTGCCGGACCCCGCACCCGCGACGACGAGCAGCGGCGAACCCGCATGGACGACCGCGGCCCGCTGTTGCGGGTTCAGGCCGTCCAGCAGCGCGTCGGCATCGAGCTGGAGCGCGGCGGCACGGCCTCCCGGCGCATCCGGGACCGCCACGGGCCCGTCCCGATCGTCCGCGGGGTCGTCGAAGTCGGGGTACAGGCCACCGAGAAGCGTGCTCATAGGGGATCGATCATACGTTCGACGTCCGGCAGGTCCGACAGCGGTACACGCTCTCCACCCTACGAGGTGCCGGTCCGCGCCACGACTCCGCGTACCAGCCTCCGACGC
>NZ_CAAAFT010000438.1:17218-17730 GCF_900634765.1 Candidatus Protofrankia californiensis
CTCCGCGTACCAGCCTCCGACGCCGAGGCCCGGGCGCGGGCGCGGACCACACCGAGACCCGGACGCCGATCGCGTCGCACCCCGTGCCGCGGCCTGCGGTCCCCAGCACAGGGTGTGACGCCTGGTTCGGCGCGCGGGGAGGGGCGGTCGGTTTGACGACCACCACTGTCCAAGAGCAAAATAGGAAGGTGCCGCAGCACATTATGATCATTAACTAGGCGCGTGAACCCGCCTTCGGGCCGACACCGACGGGTCAGCGCGCCTCGCCCTTCCGCCAATTCGGCGGGGGGCTTTTTTGTTGCCGCGGTCACGTCAGGGGTGGCCGCTAAGCCACCAGGAGAACAATGATGAGCCAACCATCCGAAAACCCGACGCACGCCGCCAGCGACAGCACAAGTACCACTGGTAAGGACGACGGTGACACCCCGCCCAGATCCGTCACGTCCACGACCCCGAACGCGGACGGCCTACCGGATGCGGACACGACAACCAAGGGCACCACCAAGGGCACC
>NZ_CAAAFT010000438.1:18455-20111 GCF_900634765.1 Candidatus Protofrankia californiensis
CGACAACCAAGGGCACCACCAAGGGCACCACCAAGGGCACGACGATCGACAGCATGGCAATCGACGTCACCACGATCGACGTCGCCGGGGCCGCGGCCGTCCTCGCACCGGTTGTCCGGCGGACCCGGGTCGTGCCCAGCGCCCACCTGTCCCGGCTGACCGGCGCACCGGTGTGGTTGAAATGCGAGAACGAACAGCGCACCGCCTCGTTCAAGCTACGCGGCGCATTCGCCCGCATCGCTCTTGCCGACCCCACCGTGCGGGCGCGGGGCGTGGTCGCTGCCAGTGCCGGAAACCACGCCCAGGGCGTCGCGTACGCGGCGGCCCACTTCGGCGTCCCGGCTACGATCTTCGTTCCGACCGGCGCGAGCCCGGTCAAGGTCGCGCGCACCCGCCGCCTCGGCGCGCGGGTCGAGCATGTGCACGGCGGGGTCGACGCCGCTCTGCTGGCGGCCGAGGCCGCCGCGCTCGAGCACGGCGGGCTGCTGGTGCATCCCTTCGACGATCCGACCGTGATCGCCGGGCAGGGCACGATCGGGCTCGAGGTCACCGAGCAGGTCCCCGGCCTGCGGACCGTCCTGGTGGGTATCGGCGGTGGTGGCCTGATCAGCGGGATAGCGGCGGCGATCAGGCAACGACGCAGCGACGTGCGGGTGATCGGTGTCCAGGCCGCGGGCGCTCCCGCCTTCGCCCTGTCATGGCGCGCGGGACGGCCGATCCGCGTCCCGGCGGCGACCATTGCCGACGGCATGGCCGTGAAGACCCCGGGAAGTCTGACCCTGGCGCTTGCCACCAGCCTGCTGGACGACGTGGTCACGGTCGACGAGGACGCGCTGTGGGAGGCGATGGCGGGGCTGCTGCGCGCCGACGGTCAGACGGTCGAGCCCGCCGGAGCCGCCGGTACGGCGGCACTGCTACGCCACCCGGACCTCGCGCAGGGCCCGACCGTGGTGGTCCTCTCCGGCGGCAACATCGACCCCGTCACCGCCCACCGCGTCCGCAGCCTCGCCGCCGGGCCCCTGCGCATCCCCGCCGCATAACATCCCGCCGGGTAACGCCGCTACTCCCACTCGATGGTGCCGGGAGGCTTGGAGGTGATGTCGTACACCACCCGGTTGACCTGCTCCACCTCGTTGACCACCCGGCCCGAGATGCGTTCCAGCAGGTCGTAGGGCAGCCGGGCCCAGTCGGCGGTCATCGCGTCCTCACTGGTGACCGCTCGCAGCACGATCGGGTGTCCATAGGTACGTTCATCTCCCTGGACTCCCACCGAACGGACGTCCGCCAGCAGCACCGCGAACACCTGCCAGATCTCGCGGTCCAGGCCGGCCCGGCGGATCTCCTCGCGCACGATCGCATCCGCGGCCCGCAACGTCTCCAGCCGCTGCGGGGTGACCTCACCGATGATCCGGACAGCGAGGCCGGGCCCCGGAAACGGCTGCCGCCAGACGATCTCCTCTGGCAGCCCGAGTTCCTCACCCAGCCGGCGCACCTCATCCTTGAACAAGGTGCGCAGCGGCTCCACCAGGGAGAACTGCAGATCATCGGGGAGCCCACCGACGTTGTGATGCGACTTGATCTTTGCCGCGGTCGGCGAACCCGACTCGATGACATCCGGGTACAGCGTGCCCTGCACCAGGAACTCGATCCGGGACC
>NZ_CAAAFT010000439.1:0-11281 GCF_900634765.1 Candidatus Protofrankia californiensis
CCGGGTAGCGCCGTACTCCGCGACGCCCGTGCGCGCCACCGTCCCGGCCAGCGCGTGCGCCATCACCTGGTGGCCATAGCAGATACCCAGCACCGGCACCCCGGCGCCGAAAAGCGCTGGGTCCACCTCCGGGGCGTCCGGTGTATAGACCGACTTCGGTCCACCCGAGAGAATCACCGCGGCGGGACGGCGGGCGAGGATCTCCTCGACGGAGACGTCCCAGGGCACGATCTCCGAGTAGACGTGACACTCGCGCACCCGCCTGGCAATGAGCTGGGCGTACTGTGCGCCGAAGTCGACGACCAGAACCGTGTCGTGGGCCGGACGGAAGGCCGCAGAGGCCGGGGACACGGAGCCGGAGGCGACCGGCGCGCTGGATCCTCGGCCGCCGCCCGTCGGGCGTCCGGCCGGCTTCGGGGTGACGATGTCCACGACGCCAAGCCTACGGAGGACGGGCGGAACACCCGGCAGCCCACCGAACAACACCCCTGCGGCGTGCGTCCCTGCGTGTCCGCGCTCCCTCGACGGTTCCTGAAGAACAAACAGCGCGGACCGGATCGGACGCGGACAACTAGCTTAGGCCAGGCGTCTGCCAGGATGTCTGGCCCTACCGCTAAGGTGCCTATCAGGGGACATCCGGGCCCGATACCGGGCCATCCCGGTACGACGTGTTCCGGGAGGCTGGCGGAGAGGTTGCGAAGGTACGTGCGCAGACAACCGATAGCCGGCACGGGCATCGACGCTCCTGCGGCACCAGAAGTCACGCCGGAGGAGTCCGCCGACGGCGGTGGACCGCGCGTCGACGCCCCAGCCATTGCGCCGCAAGGTCCCAGCGGCCTGCGGCGTATAGCGGCGATCGTCGGTACGCCGTCGAACTGGCGGGTCCGGACCAAACTGATCGCGATCCTCGCTGTCCCGATCATCGCCATCCTGGTCAACGCCTCGATCGGGGCCAATACCGTCCTGACCAGCACACGCGACGTCAACCGTGCCCAGGACATGGTGGAAATAAGCCGCGCCGCCACGACTTTGGTGTTCGCGTTGGAGCAGGAGCGCACCTACACGGTCGGCTATGTCGCGTTGCGCAGTGCGCCGGGTTCCTTCGACCGTCTCAAAACGCTGCAGACACAGGTCGACGAGGCTGCGCGGAAGTACGAGGAAAGCGCCAAGGGCCAGCAGGACGCCTTCACCGAGCAGACCCGGGCGGCGCTCCAGTCGGTCGCGGACCGGCTGTCGCACCGGGCAAACGTGCGCGCGACCGCGTTGACCCTGGTCTCGCCGGACTCCGCCCAGGTGGCCTACACCGGCATGATCGACAGCCTCATCAAACTCGCCGCGCTCATTCCGCAGGGTCAGGACGACGCCACGCTGAACGCCGACGTGGACGCCGTCGACGCCGTCATCCGCGCACGGGAACAACTGGCCGCCCAGCAGGCGCTCATCCACGGAGTTCTCCAGAAGGGGCACTTCGACAACACCGACTACCGCCTGTTCGTGGGCTTCGGCACGGAACGCGAGAGCCAGATTTCCCGTTTCGAGGCGGTGGCGAACCCGTCCCAGGTCGGGGTGTATCGGGCGACACTCACCGGTCAGGACGTGTCAGAGACCAGTAATGAAGTACAAACGGTTCTGATCGGACGAATCGGGCAACAGCTCGAGCTGGACAGCTCGAAGTGGCTGCAGGCGACCCAGGCCACGATGGATCTCAACGGCAAGGTCATCGCATCCCTCTACGACGACACCAGCAACCGCATCCAGAAACTCCGTTCGAGTATTCAGCGCAACGCGTTGCTGTCCGGACTCCTCATCGTCCTCATCCTGACAACCGCGCTGCTCGCGGCAATGGTCGTCGCCCGCTCCCTGGTGCGCCCCCTGCTCGGGCTGCGCACGGCCGCGCTGGACATCGCCGGCCACCGCCTTCCCGAAGCGGTCCGCCGACTGCGTGACTCCACCGATCAGAACATCGACCCCGACGTCGAACCGGTCGGAATCAACACCGACGAGGAGATCGGCGAAGTCGCCCGCGCATTCGACGAGGTGCACCGGGAAGCCGTCCGCCTCGCGTCCGAACAAGCGGTGCTGCGAAACAACGTCAACGCCATGTTCGTCAACCTGTCCCGACGAAGCCAGGGGCTGGTCGAACGGCAGCTGCGACTGATCGACGACCTGGAGAACCGGGAACAGGACCCCGACCAGCTCTCCAACCTGTTCAAGCTCGACCACCTGGCGACCCGTATGCGCCGGAACAACGAAAGCCTCCTGGTGCTCGCCGGCACCGACACGGCACGCAGGTGGACCCACCCCGTGCCCCTCAACGAGGTCGTCCTCGCCGCGATTTCCGAGGTCGAGCAGTACACGAGGGTCAAGCAGACCGCGGCGGCCTCGGTCTCGATCGCCGGAAACGCCGTCAGCGACGTCGTGCACCTCATTGCCGAGCTGCTGGAGAACGCCACGTCCTTCTCTCCCCCGGCGACCGAGGTGCAGGTCAGCAGCCGCTCCCTGGGACCCGGCGCCGGATCGATAATCGAAATCGAAGACCGTGGTATCGGGATGCCCGCCAAGGATCTCGAGCGCATCAACGAACGCCTGGCCAGCCCGCCTGTCATCGACGTGTCGGTGTCCCGCACGATGGGTCTGTTCGCGGTCGGTCGCCTGGCCACCCGGCACGGTATCCGGGTCCAGCTCCGGGAGTCGGCCTCCGGTGGGATCACCGCCGTGATACGTCTGCCGGCCAAGGTCGTGGCTGGCGATCCGGCCTCAGCCACACCGTCGCGCGCCACGGCAGCCCTCACCGCTGGACGCTCGGCGGCCAGCCATCCAGCACTCGACAGCGGCTTTCCCCCCGCGCTGTCCGACGGGATACCCCTCGGGAACGGCATGTCACGCGGTGAGTCCAACGGCCGCGTGCTCGTGAACGGAAGCACGATCTCCAAGAGCAACAGTCCGCATCCGTCCGATCCGCGCAACGACCCGGAAACGAACCCGCCCCCTCTCGCACCGAGCATGAACGGATCCGGCAGCGACCCCGGCTACCACGCCGGACCGGACGACCGGTTCACCGGATCCGCTGATCTCGGGCTCGAGAAACTGGACGTGGGTGGCTCCTTCGGCGATGACATCGGCAGCGGTCCGTTGGAGGTCTCCAGAATCACCGAACACCGCCCGAACGCCGATCCCTCCTTCCTGAACGAGTCTCCTCCCGGCGGCTACGAGATCCCTCGCGGACCGGGAACGGTGAGCCACCCCATCCCGGATACCGGTCCGACCTACCTGGACCTGGCAGCCAACACCGGTCCGACAAACATGGATCCAAACAGCTCGGGTCCCGCGAACATCGGCAACACCGACAACACAGGCCCGGCCGGGGCAGCTCCGTCGGTATCGACGGACCGGATCGTCGCGAACGGCGCACGGGGTGCGAGCGCCGGCGAGCCGGCGTCGTTCAGCCGGCAGCCCCCGGCGCCCGCCGCCCAGTTCTTCACGCCCGCTGCCCAGGTGGGGCAACAGTCCGGTGTCATGCCGCCGGGCGGCGCCCACCCCGACTTCGGGCCGGAGCAGGCATCCGCTCCGCTGGACAACCCGTCCTTCGTCAACGCCGTGGAGGAAGCGGCCCCCGACCGGGATGGCGACGACAACGACACAACTCCGATCTTCGATTCGGTCTCCGCGTGGTTCCAGCGGCACTCCCCGGCGTCCCCGCATGCGCTCCCGACCCGGCCCAGGACGCCTGGGCAGTCCCCGCTGGGGCGTCCCGGGCCGGCAATCCATCGAGGCCCGACGAACCTGCGCGGCGACTCACGGCCGTCGGAGTCCGCCAGCCGGCCGGGCGGGCAGGCCGCTATCACCGCCGGTGGCGAAATCACGCGTCCGCCCTCGCCCTTCCCGGCCTCGGCTCGAGCTTCGCGCCCGACAGCGACAACCGGCCCGACCGGAACGGGGCCTCAGGGCGAGGGCCCGACACCCACCAACGTCACCATGCCCGTCTGGTCGCCTGCCCCGGCAGAGCCGTTGCCGCCGACCACGGTAGCCACCGGTGTCGCCGAGACCCAGTCCGCTCCGCCGGCTGCCCGGCCCGTATCATGGTCGTCCGCGGCTGACACGGGTTGGCATGCGGCGGAAGCAGCCCGCCAGCCGGCTCCCGGTGGGACGACTCGGGCCGGTCTTCCGTTGCGCGTTCCGATGACCCATCTTGTACCCGGCAGTGCCGAGCCTGGACCACAACGTCAGTCACCGGAGGGACACTCCCGGTCCCCCGAAGCGGTCGGCGGCCGGCTCGCCAGCTTCTACCAAGGTGTTCGGCAGGGCCGCGATGTCACCAGGGACGCCGCGCCCACCTCTCGTCGAGACGCCCAGGAGGACGTGTGACGCCCATGAGCTCAGACGCACAGAACCTCAACTGGTTGATTAACAACTTCGTCGACAGAGTTCCCGGTGTCGCGCACACCGTGGTGGTCTCGGCGGACGGTCTGCTCCTGGCGGTGTCGGACGGATTCCCGCGTGACCGGGCGGACCAGCTGGCCGCCGTCGCCTCGGGCCTGGTGAGCCTGACCCAGGGCGCTGCCCGGGTCTTCGAAGCGGGCAACGTGACACAAACGGTCGTCGAGATGGAACATGGTTTTCTGTTCATCATGGCGATCAGTGACGGAGCAAGTATGGCGGTTCTCGCCGCACCGTCATGCGACATCGGGCTTGTGGGGTATGAGATGGCGCTGCTGGTAACCCGAACCACGGACGTGCTTACCCCGGCACTACGGGCCGAACTGCAGGGGATCCTGCCGCGGTGAACCGACGGAAACACAGGGGGTCAGGGTGAGCAGCGATCCCGCGAATGCCCCAGGGCCGGTTGTCCGTCCCTACGCGATGACCGGTGGTCGGACGCGTTCACGATACGAACTCGCCATCGAGGCGCTTGTCGTCACGACGTCCCTTGGCGAGGAACGGGCAATCCAACTTGCCCTGGAGCAACAAACAATCGCCGCCATGTGCCGGCAGGTGCGATCAATTGCGGAGATCGCTGCCGGCCTGCGGGTTCCCCTCGGAGTTGCAAGGGTGCTGGTGGGTGACATGGCGGACGAAGGTTACGTCCGGGTGCACCAACAACCCGACCGCGACGAGGCGCCGGATCTCGCGCTGCTCGAAAGGGTTCTCAGTGGCCTTCGAAAGCTCTGACCGTAGGCGGGTAAACTCCTCCGTCGCCACCACCTCGGTCAAGATCGTCGTCGCTGGTGGTTTCGGTGCCGGCAAGACAACCTTCGTCGGGTCGGTGTCCGAGATCGTGCCCCTGCGTACCGAGGCTGTTATGACCGAAGCCGGGGCACATGTCGACGACCTGACCCACATCTCCGACAAGACGACGACCACGGTCGCGATGGACTTCGGCCGGGTCTCCCTGGACGAAGATCTGATCCTCTATCTGTTCGGCACGCCGGGACAGTACCGATTCTGGTTCATGTGGGACGACATCGTGCGCGGCGCGATCGGTGCCATTGTCCTGGCCGACACCCGGCGGCTTGCCGACTGTTTCGCCGCCGTGGACTACTTCGAGCAGCGTCAGCTGCCCTTCGTCGTCGGCGTGAACTGTTTCGACGGAATCCTGCGGCATTCCATCGACGACGTCCGGGAAGCCCTGCAGATCACCCAGGGCGTGCCGATCATCACCTGCGACGCACGCAACCGTCACTCGACGAAAAGCGCGTTGATTGCGGTGGTGGAACACACGATGTCACGAGCGGTAGCGAGAACCTAACCGCGTATCCGACAAGCACGAACCTGGCCCGCACATGACCTCGCAGGGGATGGGGCCGGCAACCTCGGTCCGGCTCACCGCGTCCGGCCAGAGCCCAGTTAAGCTGGCCGAAAAGCGCCCGGTCGTGGTCGTTCCCGTCCCGTCGGAGGCCCCGGGGAATCCAGGAAACGGCCGGGCAACGGCCGCCAGACAGTTGTTTACTCAGACTCCCTGGACAGCCTTGGTATAAGGCAGCAGCTTTCCTGGTTGCGCGGCAATATTCTTGATCGTTTCGTCGCCGACGATGACCAGACTGTAGCTGGCGCCATCCGTCCGCCACTGTCCCCCGACCAGGGGTGTTTTCGCCACGTTCTTGGGGATGTCGGCCGACCCACCGAAGCCGACCGGCCCCACGATCGTGTTGACGCGCAGCTTTCCGATCGCCGCCGCCAATGCCGCCCGGTCACCGGGGGAACCGACCTGCGCCAGCGCCTCCGTGGCAACCTCGTAGAGCGCGTGCACGAAGCCGAGGGTCTGCACCCAGGGGGCGCCGGTCCTGTCCGTGAAGTCCTTGGCAAGCGCCTCCGGGGTGCCCCCGGTCAACGAACTGCGGAACTGGTGATAAGGCGACCACCAGACCTCGGTACCAAGATTGTTACCATCCCGACCGAGCGCACGGGCCGACTGCGGGAACAGCAGTGCCTTGGCGACGGTAATAATCTTCGGACTGAAGTTCTGCGATACCGCCTTCTCCCAGAAAAGCGCGAAGTCCGACGGTGGCAGCACCCCGGTCAGGATATCCACGCCCGCGTCCTTGAACATGTTCACCTGTTGGGTGAAGTCCAGGGTGCCGGCGGCAAAGGGAGGGGGAGTCACCCGTGTGTAACCCGCACTGTTCATGGCCGGTGGAAACCCGATGGTCGTATCGGCGAACGCTCTGCCGTCGGCGTCATTGGGCCAGAGCACGCCGACCTTCTTGTTGGTGGGTAGCTGCGCCCACATGCCCCGGTAGACCCTGATCACGTCCTCAAGACCCCAGAAGAAGTGATAGGTCCACTTGAACGGATGGGCCGGGTCACCACCGCGGCCGTTGAACCACGACTGCCACGGAGCCGCCGTGGAAATGCAGGGCATCTCGTTTGCCTCGCACTGGTCCGAGACCGGGTTGATGGTTTCCGGCGTGGAGGCGACGAGAACGATGTCCACCCGGTCGGTGAAAATCAGGTCGCCGGCTGCCTGGGCCGCGCGGTTCTGGTCGGACTGGCTGTCCCGAACGATGATCTCGACCGGGTAGGTACGCGGGCCAATAATCATCCCGCCCTGGCGTTGGAAGAAAGTCCGGATGGACTCGGTGACATACCTGTCCGCGGCACCGAACGCGGACAGCGCGCCAGTCTGCGGGCTGACATAGCCGATCCTGATGGCTCGCTTTGCCTTCGACCCACCGCCGGACCCGCCACCACAGGCGGCAAGGGGCACCCCGGCAGCCGTCATGCCAGCCAGGGTCAGCAGTTTGCGGCGGTTCAGGGAAGACCCACCGGAATCATCCTGCCGGTCCGGGACCGACCTGCCCGGGCCGGTCACAACGGAGCCGTCGGCATCCGACAAAACGTCACCAGGTCGTCCCTGTCCAGCGTGTGTCGGGCAGTCAGATCGGAGCATGAGTCCTGATCCTGCCGCACGCCGGTTCAAACCCGGGCACTGGGTCCTGGTCAACACGCACCAGACGAGATCCGGGAGGGAAGGTTCCCCGCCACCTAGTGGGCCGAAGGCGGCGTGATGATGTCTCTTTCGCGCCGTCGGAGGCTAGTTGATCGCGCACCACCGATTCGAACCGTCCTTGAAGGTCAGAAAACCGGCGTCCTTCCCGGCGTCGCCGTCCCGCACGCGGTCGATGAACAGCGCCTTGACGTCCTTCAGCGGACCGCCGGTGAACTGGAGGTCGGTAAAAATCACGGTATCGGTACTCAAACTGTTCTTTGTGATCGAGTAGGTACCCTGCTGATCGTCCCAGAGGTAGCTGCCACTTTCGCGTGCAACGACGAACTTGTTCGGCAGCGCGGCAAGTAGCCGGAGGTCCGCGCCGTCGGCCCGATAGCAGCGATAGGTGCCGTCGACCAGTGCCAGGCCGGTAGCGGCGTCCGGATTGCTTGTGGCCGGTGTCGCGGAGCCCACGGCTGGAGAGATAGGAGTCACCGGCTTCTCCTGCGCCGCCGGAGGGGCGTCCTCCCCACCTGACAGCAGGACGTACAGCCCAATCGCGACCAGGGACACCAGCGTCGCGACAACCAACGGACCAACCCACCCACGCCGATGGCTCGCCAGGAATCCCGGGCCGCCATCGTCTCTGTCGTCTCTGTCGATGTCGTCGCCGAGATCACTGTCGAGATCCGGCCCACCGCGCCGGCCGACCATGCGGCCTCCAGCGCGTTTCACGGCTGCCGACGCCCTCGACCGCTGCTCCGGCTCCCGCGCCATGGTGTTCGCGGAAGCAGCCCGCGAGGAGGAAACCCGTGGTGTCGTCGTACCCGCCCGACCCGCCTTCTTACGGACAGTGCTGGAAGGCTTCCAGCCATCGTCATCATCGGGATCGGTGTCATACGGGCCGGTGTCATACGGGCCGGTGTCGTGCGGGCCGGTGTCGTGCGGGCCGGCGTCCGGCGCAGACCCTATCCTTGACAGTGCCGTGGTCATCTCCGACAGTGACTGCCCCAGCGCTGCGGACGGCACGACCGGAGACGACGGCTCATTGCCCCGAGGGGTCCTCGACCGGAGGGCATCGGTGGTTCGCAGGACAGGGTCGATGCGCTGCCCCGCGGATCCGGTGAAGGAAGGATCCGGCTCAGCGGAGTCCGCGAAGGCTGCCCCGTCCGGCACACCGACGGCGGGCATCCCGGCCCCGGGCATCGCTGACGACGACCTGGACGCGGTGCGTGAGCGCATCCGGACGGGAACGAGTGGATCAACCGCAGAAGCAGCCGAGCCACGGTAGGCCGGCGGGAGAAGCACGGCCCGGTCGTTGCCACTGTCCGCTCTCCCGGCAGTCGGCCGGGGTGCGTCAGGCGTCGCCGGAGCATCATCGTCCACACCGGGACCACGGACAGCGGGTCGAGAAGCCCCGGAATCGGGATATCCACCCGACCGGTGGCCGACCGGAGTCGGGCCGTTGACCCTGGTGGCCGGGCCCACGTCCAAGCCCACCTCCAAGGGGTTACCCCGGTCGGTGAGAGAGGGGCTCAGCCCGGCAGAGGGCACGCGTCCGCGATCACGCAGCTGCGCCGCCCTGATCGGACCATCTGCCGAGTAGGGCCTCGACCCGTTCCCCGGCCCGGCGGACGGGTCGACGGTGTCCGGCTGCCGGGCCGGGGATCCACGATCGCCACCCGCGGACGCCGGGTAACCGGCTGGGCGGCCCGCCAATCCGTAACCGTTTACCGGACGGTCGCTTCCGTAACGCTCCAAAACGCCGCCGGAACCCGACGCGCCGTTACCGCCGGGTCCGGAGATGCCGTACTCGGCCAGCCCACGGGCGGGGGAGGATCCGGCGCTCCCCGCGAAGCCACTGCCTGGCTGTACACCGGCCGGCGGCACCCGGCCGGGCAGCGACTGCGGACCGCCGGGCTGGCGCTCGTCCAGCCTGGCCGCGCCCGTGTCGAGCCGACGGCGGTCGGGCTGACCGCCACCGGAAAAGGCACCGCCAGCCGGAAGGGCGCCGCGGCCGCCGCCGTCACGCGGGCGGTTCCGATGGCCGTCGGCGGAGCTCAGAACGTCGGGGTAGCGCGAACCGAACCCACGCAGAACACCGGGCTGACGGTCGTCCGCCCCGGCCTCACGCACGCTCGTCGGCCCCAAGACGGGCTGCCAGGGATGACCGGCACCCTGGCCCGTGGATCCCTGACCGGTGTCGGGAGGGCCGGTGTCACGCTGGGAGACAGCGGCGTGATCGGTACCTTCCACGGACAGATCCCAGCCACCGCCGTAGCCGCCGGTCACACCCGTTGCGGGATCACCACCGCCGGGGAACCCGCCTGCCCGCGGATCGCGCAGGACCGGCTGGGAGGGATAACCGGGCAAGGTCGGTCGGTCGTGACTGGCGGAGACGTCGAACGGATCGGGCGCGGAAAAAGCACGGTCGCGCCATCGCTGGCCTGATGGTTCCTGGGAACCGGGCCAATCCGGCGGCGGAACCGGAGGGGGAGCCGGATGGGGCCAGTCGTCGGCCTCCCCGACCCGCTCGACCGCGAAGAAGTCGTCCGCACTCCGCCCCGGTGCGCCGGAAGGCTCAGGAGGGCCTGTCACCGGGCCGCCCGAATCACCGGTCGCCGCCGATGGACGCCACGCTCCGGCAACGGCGTCCCATGCCCACGCGCCATTGTCGCTCAACCAGAGCCCATCGGTAGGCATGTCCTGCCCCCTAGGTCCAGGTAAAGGGCTTGTGTGCCCGCGAAAGCCTGCGCGCCCCCGAAACACCAGAAATATGGACGAACGTAGCGTACACCAGCGTTCGCCATCAGGCGCTCACGCACTGATCGGAGATCTCGCGGATGATCCTGGTCGTCTCCGGCGAATTCACATTTTTGTTGAAGGCCTCGTACCGGTCCTGCGAGTAGCCGGCTTCCAGCTTCTCCAGAGTGCATGTGCAGTAGGCCCGAAGTCCGTTACTGACCTGCATACACTCCTGCAGGTAGGCCGTGCGCAGCGGTTCGCTGTACCGCAGGGGCCCGCCGGTCACCGCGCCCGTGGAGGGGCCCGCGGTGGCCTCGACCGGCGCACCGACCGCCACGTCCCCCCCGCCCCCGCCGAAAGTCAGATACCCGCCGACGCCGACCAGGAGCATCAGCACCGCTGCCGTACCGATCAGTACACGACGCGGTAGCACGGTGACCGACGACAGGACCCGGGCCATCCGTCCCGCAGGCCCCGGGGAGACGTCGTGACCGCCCGGACCGGACCGGGCTGCCAACGCCTGGCGACCAGCCCGGCGCCTGCGGTGCTGTCTGCGCGCGCCGGCCGGGGCCCGCGGGTGGGATCCCAGCTCGTCGGTACCGGTATCAGAGCCGGGTGCGCCACCGTCCCGGGAAGGTCCGAGTGAGATGACGTCCACCACGCCGAACGGCCCGGGCAGTCCTCGGACAGCCTCATCGGGCTGAGCGATCTCGCTTGTAGCCGAGGCGTCGACAGTGCCGAAGCTCGTCGCCGGCCCCATCCCCGGATCGGACTCGCGGAACGGATAGCCCTGCCAGGAGGACCCGTAAACGGTTGCGACGCTGGTGTCGGTCCCGACCACACCGATCCGAGTATCACCGTCCTGAAACGACGTGTCACCGTCCTGAAACGGCCATCCACCCGGCCCGCCCTGCCCGCTCGGCAGCAGCGTGTCGACGCCCGCCCGTGCGGTGTCCCGGGCATCAGCCTGCACCGGCTCCGACCAGGCCGCGCCCGGCAACAGTGTCTCGTCCGAAACGGACCAGCCCGACGTGCCCTGCGACGGGTGTCCCACCGCGAACTCCCCGGTGGCGTCGGCTGGGGTGACGTCGCCGGTGACGTCGCCGGTGA